>JAHFDV010000594.1 GCA_023248815.1 Myxococcales bacterium | reverse complement strand
ACCCGTGCGTGCGACGGACCATTCGACTTCGCGCAGCACCGAAGAGCCCGAGTCACCCTGGAATTTGTAAGCGATCGCGTAGCGCGGATGATGCGAGGTTTGCCCGAGGCGACGTTGCTCTTTGACCTCGTCGACTTTGTAGACGACGCCGTCGATCTCGTAGTCGAGATCGGGCCGCAGCTTCGCGAACGCTTCGTACCCCGCGACGATGTCGTCCTTGTCGATGACGCGATGATCGACGGGAGGGAACCCGAGCTTCACGAGGTGCGCGAGCGCTTTTTGCTGCGTGTCGTCCGTACTGCCGACGAGGTCATAGCCTGCGAACGAGAGCCCATACGACGCCGACTTCTTTCGGTCCTTCTGCTTGACCGCGCCCGCGGCGAGGTTGCGCGGGTTGGCCATCCCTTCGGCTTTGTACTTCGCGAAAACGGAGAGCTTCATGTAGATCTCGCCGCGCACTTCGAGCGCGCGATCCGTCTCGATCGACGCAGGAATATCCGCGATTTCGAGCGCGTTCGCGGTGATGTTGTCCCCTGTGACCCCATCACCGCGGGTCGCGGCGACATCGAGCGCGCCCTTTTCGTCGTAGTGGAGCGAGCACGCAATGCCGTCGAACTTCGGCATCGCGACGACTTTGCCTTCGAACGAAGAAGCCCACTCGACGAGCTCTTCGCCCGAGTAACACTTGTCGAGGGAAAGCATCGCCTGCTTGTGCTTGAAGGGAGTGCCGAAGAGGCGGCTCGGCCCAAGCGCTTCCAGCACCTTCGATTTCGGCGCGAGCTCTTTCAGCTGGAGAACGAGCTTGTCGTAGTCGTAGTCACTGATCTCGGGCTTCTCGTCTTCCCAATAGAGACGATTGTGATGAACGATCTCTTCCTCGAGCTTGGCGATTTGCTTCTTGTCGGCCATCGGGTCGCGGAGCGTGCAACGAGAGTCGGCGGATCGCAAATCACTTTGTCTCTAGTTCGTCGTTGTTCGTCCGCCGTTACCAGTTCGACGTTATTCTAGCGGCGTGACCGCTTCTTCGTCCCCTGGCCTTCCGCCGGCCGAGCCGTTGCACTCCGATCCGAGCGCAGATCCCATTGCGACCGCACTGTGGGCCAAAGTGCTCGAGCGATGGGACGAGATGGCAACGCACCAAGCCGCGCTCGCGCACGCCGTCGCCTCGGAAAGTCTCGCCGAGCTCGCAGCGCGCTATCGAAAGCTCACGGCCGACAAAGACAAGAAAGACCGCGCCGAAGAGCGCCTCCAAGCGATTCTCTCGGCGGCAACGGTTCTGATGCTCAGTAAAAAGACGCCGAAGGCGCCCGCAAAACGCTTCAATTTGCTCACCGTCGTGATGGCTCTCATCACGCTCGCCGTGTGCTTCGAAGTCTATCGCCGCGCGCGCGGTCGCTGAGGTTCGGCATCCGACCGAGCTCGCACGAGCTCTGCCGCAAGGCGCATCGCTTCGAGCATCCCGCTCGCATCCGCCTTCTTCTTTCCTGCGATGTCGTAGCCGGTACCGTGATCGACGCTGGTGCGGATGATCGGCAAACCGAGCGTGATGTTCACCGCTTCGCCAAAGGAAAGGAGCTTCGTCGGGATGGTCGCTTGATCGTGGTACATCGCGACGACGCCATCCGCTTCGCCTTTCGCCGCGCGACGAAACACCGCTTCTGCGGCCATGGGGCCTTCGATCGTCGCGAGCTTGGCGGTCTTCTCGATCGCGCGCCGGATGCGCACTTCTTCGGTGCCGATTTTTCCGGACTCGCCCGCGTGCGGGTTGAGGCCCGTGACGAAGATCCGCGGCAGCTTTCCGCGGCCGCGCCTTCGCGCTTTCAGAAAAGCCGCGAGGTGCGTGATCGCACGAACCACGCGCGCCTCGGTGATCGCGTCGGGAACCGCGCGTAACGGAAGATGAGTCGTCACGAGCGCGGTCGTCAGCGCTTGCTCCGCGAAGGCCATCGTCACTTCGGACACATTGAAGCGCTCGGCCAGCGCTTCGGTATGGCCGAGAAATCCGAGGATGCCACCCTGCTGCACGGCAGCTTTGCTCACTGGACCCGTGACGAGCGCATCGGCGTGCCCCTGACCCACCAGCGTCATCGCTTCTTCGAACCATGCATATTGCACGCGTCCAGCGATGGCCGTAGGCTTGCCGAAGGGCGCATCGGCGGTCGAAATCTTCGAGGCCGAGCTCAGGATGCCGATCTTCCCCTTGGGAAGCTCTTCGGGCGATGAAACGAGCACGAAGTCTTTCGCGGAGATCGCGCGACGGACGATGCGCGGGTCTCCGACGAGCAGCACACGCGCGAACTTCTGCGCGTTGAGCGCTGCTTCGACCGAGACCTCAGGACCAATTCCCGACGGACAGCCGAGGCTGACCGCGAGAAGTGGCAATGTCACGAGACGCTCCTCGTCGGAAGCGGCGAAAGCGTTCGCGAGCTTCCGCTCTTCTTGAGGGGCGCGGGCTCTTCGTCTTGAACGCGATAGCCGATGCCGCGCACCGTTTCGATCGTGAGCACTTCGCCGAGCTTCTTGCGGAGACGTTGCACGTGAATGTCGATGGTGCGCTCGCCGCCTTCGTAGTCGAAGCCCCAAACACTTTGCAAAAGGGCCTCACGCGAGAAAATGCGGCCTCTTCGCTCGAGCAGAAAAAGAAGCAGCGCATACTCTTTGCGCGTCAGGGAGACGGGAACGCCGTCTTGGCGAACTTCGTGCGCGCCGCGGTCGACGAAGAGACGTCCCACCTTGAGGCGCTCGTCCGACGAGAACTCCGACACGCGCCATTCGAGCTGACGGATGCGCGCATAGAGCTCGCTCGCGAAGCGGCGCTCGGCAGAAGGACCGGGCGCGACGAGAAAATCCGTGAATCCGGCGCCGGGGTCGAGATCGGCGATGCGCTTTTCGTCGAGGACGACGAGGCTCGGCACCGCGCGAAACGCTTCCCAGGCGTGCGCTTTTTTCAGAAGATCTCGCGCGTGGTCGATGCGATCGCCGACGTCGAAGACGATGGCGCGGCAGCGTCCTGCCGTGAGGTCTCCGAGACTCGCTTCTTCGCGCTCGACGACGCCCGTGCCGAGCTCGGCAAGCAACGTCGCCACGCGTCCGTGCCTCTGGTCACGCCCCGAAGCCGACGCGTCGACGACCGAGCGCGCCACGTCGGGGACGCGGAGCACGAGGACGTAGCGTTCGTTCGTCTTCTGCACGCGCCCGAGTCTCAGCCGATCTGTGTTCCGCCGACCGTAATCGCGGAGATCTTCATCGTTGGGCAGCCGACGCCGACGGGCACACTCTGCCCCTCTTTGCCGCACGTCCAAATTCCGTCGGACGTCTCGAGATCGTTTCCGAGCATGACGACTTTGCGAAGAACGTCTGGGCCGTTGCCGACGAGGTTCACTCCTTTGAGTGGCGCCGTGAGCTTTCCGTCTTCGACGAGGTAGCTCTCGGTGAGTGAGAAGACGAAGTCGCCGTTGGAGATGTCGACTTGGCCACCACCGAACTTTTTGGCGTAGACGCCGCGCTTCATGCTCTTCAGGATTT
>JAHFDV010000593.1 GCA_023248815.1 Myxococcales bacterium | reverse complement strand
GAATACGTGAGCGCGCGCCCGAGGGGCACAGGTACCGCAAGATCGACGAGACGCATCGAAGCCTTCGGCGTTTCCAAAGTCAGTGCTTCCAAAAAAGGAGAAACACGATGATTGCGAGCAGCGCGACGATGATCGTGATCGTAAGCGGCAAGTAGCGCGGTACCGTCGGTTCGAGCATCGCAATGCCAGATGGCTCTGGTGGCGGGATGTCGGGGATCGATTCACGGATTGGTGTGAGGGTCACGAGCGGACCCCTTGCGAACGCTGCCGCCGCGCGTTCACGAGAGCGCCTTCGTTCGACGATCTCTCCGCCGAAGCGTTCGACGAGCCAGTCGCCGAAGCGGAGTGGACTCGCAAATTGGCCGGTCTTCGCCACGTAGTCTTCGAGCGCGCGCAACATCGCCGCGGCCGTCGGGTACCGATCGTCGGGGTTGAATGCGAGCGCCTTCATCGCGATGGCGTAGAGCATTTCTTCTTCGGCGAATCCGTGGCTCTTCGGCGGAGCGATCACGGCTTCTTTTGCGAGATCGAGAAGCGCCGTCTTCGAGCCGTCGCGCGTCGAGTAAAGGCGTCTTCCGGAGAGCAGCTCCCAGAAGACGATTCCGATCGCGAAAATGTCCGCGCGTGCATCGATGGCGTCCCCGCGTGCGTGCTCGGGGCTCATGTAACAAGCCTTTCCCTGCACGACGGAGGTTCGCGCCTCCATGGCGTCTTGCGCGTGCGCGATCCCGAAGTCGCACAGCTTCACTTCACCGTCGAACGAGACGAGGATGTTCGATGGTGAGACGTCGCGATGGACGAGCTCGAGGCTCGTACCGTCGACGGCCGTGCGGCGATGCGCGTAGTCGAGACCGCGCAACGTGCACGTGATGATATGGAGCGCGAATTCGAGAGGAAGCGGCACTTTCTCGCGTGAGCAGCGGCGAAGGAGGCGGTGGAGATCGAAGCCCTCGACGTATTCCATCGCGATGAAGAGCTGGTCGGTTTGGCGCCCGAGATCGAACACCTGGACGATGTTGGCGTGACTGAGCTCTGCCGCGAGCTTCGCCTCGTGGATCAGCATCTCGGCAAAGCGCTCGCTCCCCGCATAGAGAGGTAGAATCTGCTTCACGACGACGAGACGTGAAGCTCCAAGATCGCTCGTCGTTCGGGCGAGATAGATCTCGGCCATCCCGCCGCGACCGAGAAAGTCGAAGAGGACGTACTTTCCGAATTTGTGCGGAAGCGACTGGCTGCCTTCCGCGTTCGACTTCGGAAAGACCGAGTCGTTGCTCGATTTCGGAATGACCGAGTCGCTCACTTCGCGGGCGCAGTCGGCAGCGGTGGGAGCTGGCTCGGAATCGCGATCGTGCGCGGAATGTTGGAGGGAACCGTCAGCGTCGTCGGAATCGTGATCGCCGTCGGCAATCCCGAGGGGATGGCAAACGGCGGCAGCGTCGCGACGGGGGCTACTCCGCCATCGGGTTTCACGGTCGTCGGTGTTTTTGCCGCCCCGGGCACAACCGCGCCAGGCGTGGCGGTGGTCGTCGGCGCGAGAGCCGCGGGGGTTCCGCTGTCGACGACGGGAGCCTGCTCGGCGGTTGCGCGCGCCGATACCGTCGTGATCGGAGGTTCCGTCGGGGTCGATGAACTGCTTCCGAAATCACATGCCGTAACGGAGAGCGAGATCAGGCCCGAGAGAAGCAGGTGCATGCGCATGGGGCGAGGTTAGCATCACGCTCGCAAGATGCGCTCTGGCCTTTGGCGGCCTGGACCCCCATAATACGCGGTCCATGGCGTCTTCAGACCGCCCCGCTGCGCCTCCTACGTCGCGCCTCGGGAGAATTGCGCGCCTCACGGCGCTCGCGCCACGCGCGTTGCCGATCGCTGCCGAAGCGATGCGTCGCGTCACGGGTGGAAAGCGAACGGCCGTCCAGGAAGAAGAAGCCAAGAAAAAGCTTCTCATGAACGCCAAGAAGACGGCGGAAGCGATGCTGAAGACCCTCGGCGACATGAAGGGCCTGCCCCTGAAGTTCGGGCAGATGGCGTCCTACATCGATGGCCTCGCGCCTCCCGGCTACGAAGAGAAGTTTCAAGACATCCTGAAGAAGCTCCAAGCGAAGGCGCCTCCACTTTCGGCGTCGGCCGCCAAGGAAGTCGTTCTTCGAGAGCTCGGCGCCCAGCCTTCGGAGGTCTACGCGGAGTGGGAAGAAGAGCCGTTCGCTGCCGCGAGCATCGGACAAGTTCATCGCGCGACGACCAAGTCCGGCGAGAGAGTCGCCGTCAAGGTGCAATACCCCGGCATCGACAAAGCGATCGTCAACGATCTGAAGAGCCTCTCGACGCTCGAGTCGATGATCGCGCCGATCGGCCGAAAATATCACACGAAGGAAACACTCGAAGAAGTGCGCACCGTCTTCATGGACGAGCTCGACTACTCGCGTGAAGCCGACACGACGGATCTCTTCCGTCGTGTTCACAAAGGCGACGACGAGATCGTCATCCCGCGCATTCAGCATTCGTTGACGACCCGCCGCGTGATCACGAGCGAGCTCATCGGTGGCGTCGACTACGCGACCTTCATCGCCGAAGCGACGCAAGAAGAGAAGAATGCAGCCGGTGCAACCATCTGGCGCTTCATGCATCGCGCGCTCTACCGACACGGCCTGCTCTACGCAGATCCGCATCCCGGCAACTATCGATTTTTGGGGGGCGGACGTGTCGCCTTCTTGGACTTCGGTTGTCTGAAGGTGCTTCCGGCGGATCTCATGATGCGCATCAAGGCCCAGCTCATTGCCGCAGAAGACGGCGACTGGGTAGAGTTCGAACGCTTGTGCGTCGATCACCTCGGCCTCGATCCGACGGAACCGGAGATGTACGACCTCCACGTGGAGTACGTAAAAATGCTCTTCACGCCCTTCACGACGCGCGGAAACTTCAAGTACACGAAGGGCTTCGCGCGCGAGGCCGTCGCTTTTCTCGTCCGAAACGGCAAAGGCATCGTATTCAGGCCGGGAGAGGCACTCCCGAACTTGCCGAAGCCGATCAACATTCCGACGGACATGACCTTCATGAACCGTTTGCAGTGGGGTCTCACGAGCGTGCTCGCGGGGCTCGAGGCGGAAGCCAACTTCCGAGAACTTTGCGACGAATGGCTGCGCGGACCGATCGTTCCTCCACCTTGAAGCTCGTTCTCTCGATGCTTCTCGTGTGCGCCGCACCTCTCGGCTGCGCAAAGAAAGAGAGCTCGAGTGTTCCGCTCACGGAAGCGCGGGACGGTGCTGCGCCCGATCTCGGCAGCGCCGACGCCGAGGCTGCCGATCCCGATGCGTCCGACGATTCGAAAGACGATGCCGCTCTTTTGTCGCGGGATTTGCGCGCGCTCGTTCGCCTGCGCGAATGGAAAGCCGTGCTCGCAAAGTTGAGGGCGATGCCCTCGGATGAGGCGATTCGCCCTGAAAACGAGCTCCTCCTCTCTCGTGCGCTCGTCGAGAACGGCAAGGCGAAAGACGCGACCGTCATCCTGAAAAAAGTCGGTGCGGAGCTTC
>JAHFDV010000592.1 GCA_023248815.1 Myxococcales bacterium | reverse complement strand
CAATCTTCAGAACGAAGCGCGTGTTCACAGCGGGGGAACGCCGTTCAACGAATTGAAGGGATCGCTTTCCACGCCCCCACCGCACGCGACGGCGAGAAAGGACAACGCGAGAGCGGAGAGTGCATGACGAAGTTCCATGCGCCAGCCAACTGCAATGCGCGTACCTCCCGCATCGTCGCTAATTCGTACGGTTATCGCGTGGAGGAGGCGTGCCAGTGTGCGCCACTTGAAAAACGCGCTGACATGGCGATCGGCGGCCAATGGAGTGTCGCTGTTCCATATTTTCGCGCGTGGGCGATCGACCGGAGACGTGACCGAAGCGTGCCGTGAAAAACGAGCCCAGCATCCACCTGCCCACCGAGGATGAAATCCGGCGCCTCGTCTTCCACGTCGAGGCACACGCGTGGCGGAAGACGTGATTCGTGGCCGCGAGCCGCTCCACTCTCTCTTCAAGGACGGCAGAATCGTCCTGGAGCCCCAGGCGGACGGTACCTACGTCGCCCGTTCTTCCCTGCTGCCCTTCGTGCTCCTCGCCACAAAAGCTCAAACCCCCGAATCCGAAGACTCGAGGGTCAGAAGTACAGAGCTGCAATCAGTGCACTTAGTTGCGCGGGGGAGCAACGCACAGCTCTGTGCTTTGGTGGAGGTGGCGTTTGAGTGGCGGGTAGCTGCCTAAGAGGCGAAGTGGACATCGAGCGACGACCGCCGGAACTAAGCGTCAACGATCGAAAGCGAACTTCCTGCGACGGTACGGAAGTCGGACCACGCTAGAGCATGCTCGATGTCAGTGCAGATCGAATACCCCTCACTTGCCGAGCATAAGGCGCCTCGAACCGCCACTGCTCCCGTAGTGACGAGCGGCCCTCCGCTAGCGCCCGAGAGACTCTTGATTCCCGATCCCGTCGGAATCGTGATGTCGGTGACGTATACCGATCCCCGTGCCAGCCCGACGCCCTGACTCTGGTGATCAAGAACGTCGCCTTGAAAGTAGTCGGGCGTGAAACCGAGCGTCTGCCCGCTTCTCTCGTCGCCAATGACGGTGTGCGGATATCCGAGAATCGCAGCTTCCTCGCCGGGGATGAACTTCGTCGCGGATATCGCGAGCGGACAGATTTTTGTAGGATGGTGTGGATCGATTATTACTCGTCCGAAGGCGAGGTCGACGTCAGGGTGGATGCAGACCTCTTCAACTCGCATGAACAACAGACCCGCGCCCGCGAGTATCGCGACGCCGGCTCGCTCTATGCCCTGAACAACGTGAGCAGCCGTGAGGAAGAGGCCCCAGTCAGAGACAAAGAAGACTGTCCCGTGCAACTGGTGGCCAAGCTTGAAACCGCCGGATTCCTCCACCACCGGGATGAAGGCTCCAGCCGCCTGTAGAGGAGCGACACGTTCGTTCGCCCAGGGTGACGTTCTGCCGGGTCTAGCCCAAGATTCCATGGTCCCTCCGCGTTGGAGTGTCTCACTGGGCGTCCCTTTCGTGGAGACGTTTAGGCATTCGCTCAGAGGCTCTGCGCTTGCCTGATAGACCGTGCCACGCTCATTCAGACGGCCAACCCATCGTGGCTCGTCGCGCTATGATTCCGCAACATGACGCCGAGCGAAGCGAGAACCTGCGTTCTTGAATTCAAGACAGTGGAGCTCCCAACGATCGGGAGAGCCTTGGGCGTCGGCGAAGGGGAATTCGCAGGTGGTGCGTCCTTCAAGCTCGTGGCGGACATCTTGACCCTGCACGAGAACGAGGACTGGCCGAGAACTGGCCAAACGTCAGCGGTCTCTGAATCCCCGTACATCCCCTTCTCTACGCGATTCGTCGACGAGCGCACGGCCTACCGGTCCTTTCTTCCCGACGATCTGAAGCCAGCGGACATAGAACCTTTGCGCGCGCTGCTGGCAGAATCGCGGAACCCACTCGTCAAGGCACGAATAGCCGAGACCATCTGGCTGAAGTTCAAAGACTTCAAAGACGCCGACGCTTGCGTCGAGGCACGTCTCGATGTTGCGCGGGTGGTCGGAGAGGGCGTCAGCTGGACTGAAACCGTGCGGAACCTTGGAAAGCTTGCATCGGCGATTCTCAAGTTCAACATGCAGCGCCGGTTCAACGAGTTCTGCGATGCTTGTGAGAGTATCCGGACGCACTTACTGAATACAGACAAGCGCTTTTCCTATTTCGTCCTCGCTGATGTTCTCGGAAATACATTCCTTAGCCAGGCGAAGACTCGAGTCGTCTTTGGTGAAACGCGGGCCGAGCGATGGCGTGCTGATCTCGAGGCTGTCGCAAAAGAATACAGAAGCGATCCGCACCTAGGGCACGAAGCCCTCCTCGTGCTGAGAGCGTGGGACGTTCTGTGGAGCTGGACCGATAGGCGTGAGGTGACGAGCCGCGAGGTCGTGGATCAGCTGCTGAGTGCAGCGGCGGCAGGTGAACCAAAATATGCGCCAATGTTGATTCAGAGCGCGCTGAGCGTTGCGCTGGACTTCGGCATCGCAGACTTGGTGGAGCGATGCCGCGCTTTGCTCAATCGGAGTCTTCGCGTGGAGGCTTCGAACTACGCAACGATCTCCTACTCCTTTGAGCTCCCGGACGATTCAATTGCCGCGCTCGACCAAATACTTTCGACGTCGGAAAGCATCTCACTCGCGATCCGCAAGCTTGCCGTCGGTCCGTCTCTGCTCGACATCGATCTGGAATCCGAAAGGTCGCGCGCAGAGAAGAATTCACAGGATACGCCGTTCCTCAAGCTGATACCGGTCCGCTGGATTCACCCGGAAGGACGAATCATTGCGAGTTCGGATGCCTCTAGCTCGCACCTCGATAGGTATCTCGCCATCTGTCTGCACTCCCGTCTCTCCCTGGTCGAGGGACTGCTTGGATACTTTCTCATCCAGACACGGGACCGAATTCAGGCGACCACCCTAATGGAGGCTCTTGGGAAGTGGCCGCACTTGAACATTGCCAGAATTCATCCACTCTCCGTTGCAGCCGAGCGCTTTGCTCGCGGAGATCGCGTGTCGTCTGCATTTATTGTCATCCCTTTCTTTGAGTCGCTCTTGCGTGACCTGCTCCGCGCAGCTGGATATTCCGCTACAAAGATCGACCCAGGTGGCGTCCAGCTGGATGAGACGCTCAACTCACTACTGCGTACCTCGCTCGCGAAGGAGATACTCGGCGAAGGTTTTTGCAAGAGCGCGGAGTATCTGCTTTGCGATTCGTCAGGTGGTCCCAACCTTCGAAATGAGATTGCGCATGGCACGGTTCGACACGAAGCGTTGAGCGAAGCTCGCGTCTTCCTCGTATGGCTGCACATCGTGAGGCTGACCTGCTTCTCATTCCCGCTCACGTCTGCCTGAAGACCGACGGCCGGAACTTCGGACGCGTGAACACGCAAAGAGTGCGCTTCTGCGGCGTTCGGACTGACGTGCCCCGTTTCTTCGTCCCAGAGCAATCCTGAAATTTGCTCTCTCATTTCTCTTCTAACTTCTCTTCCGTGTACTTTCTCTTGAATTCGTTCGGCGTGAGGTAGCCGA
>JAHFDV010000591.1 GCA_023248815.1 Myxococcales bacterium | reverse complement strand
GATCGCGCGGCGCGCAACTCGCTCTTCTGGCTCTTCTGGTTCGAGGTTCTGGCAATGCTCGCGACGAAGGGGCAAAAGGACGCGCTCGGACGGTGGCCGCGAATCTTCGCGCTCTTCGGAATTTTCGGGATCGCCGAGCTCGCGTCACACGTCTCGCTTCAGGGGAACCTCTTCGTTCTTTATTGGGGCGGTTGGCTCGCGAGTGTCGGAGCGCTTCTCACCTTCGAGATGTTGCGCGGCGCCCTCGCCCAATCGGGACACTTCGAGCATCCGACGACCAAACGCGAGCCCCTCGGAGCCGTGCGCTTCGGCATCGGCGTCTTCGTCATGGCGCTATTCGTGGCGCTTTTCATGCCCGTTCCCATGGCCCTTCGCTGAGGCGGACGCACGAAGACGCCGTTTTCGCTGGTTCGGGTGGTCGGACGAGCTGCGTGTGTTAAGGTCGGCACCTCCGAACGGGGGAGTGGCGCGAATGGGCGACGAACACGATTCTCGAGGACTGCTTCTCGGCCGCGAACGCGAGCTTCAGCTGCTCGACGATTGGTGGACGACGCCGCGCGGGCCAGTCGTCGTTTTCGGATACGGGGGGCTCGGAAAAACGGCCCTCGCGCGCGAGTTTTTGCGGACGCACTCGGGTCTCTTCGTCGACGTCTCTGCTGCAACCTCGGTGCTCGATGTTCTCGCAGCCATCGGCGAAATGCTGTCCTTTCGCGGCGGAGAAATGGCCACGATCTCTTCCGTCCGTTTCGCAATCCTTCAAAAGGAGATTCCCCTCCTCGTCATCGACAACGTCGAGCAGCTCGGAGCCAGCCTCGGCGAGCTCGAAAAACTCGTCGGCATCGCGCCGCGGCTGCTCTTCACTTCGCGCGTGCGCGTGAAGCTTCCGAACGTCGTCGAGGTCGCGCTCGGCCCGCTCGACGTAGCCCCCGATCGCCATTCGGCGTCCATCCGGCTCCTTGCCCGCCGCTCCTCGCGCACGGGTCTCGGTGAAGCCGACGGCATCGACGACGTAACGCTCGGATACTTGGCGCGCATCGCCGAAATCACGGATGGCATCCCGCTCGCGCTCGAGATCGCGGCGAGCAAGGTCTCGACGTTCGGCGCCGAATGGACCGTCGAACGCCTCGAGCGAAACGTTCTCGATCTGCAACGCCGCTTCGTGGGTAAGCCCGTCCGTCAGCGAACGCTCGAAGAAGCCGTGGCTTGGGCGTGGGAGCTCCTCGATGAGAGCGAGCGGCGCGCACTGTCGTGGCTTTCACTCTTCTCGTCCACATTCGGAGCATCGGAGGCCAAAGACCTCCTTCGTGGCTATGATCCCGATGTCGAGCGGACACTCGAAAAGCTCACGGGCGACCATCTCATTGCTCACACGCCCGGCATGGAATGGGCCTATCGCGTCCTCGTCCCTATCCGCGAATTCGCGAGGAGAAAACTCGAGGGCACGGAGCTGGAGCAGGGCTTCGAGGCTTTTTCGAGCGTGATCTTGGACCGCGCGCAAGAGCAGGTCTCGCTTTTTTCCCGTATGCGCACGCGCAAAGCGCCCATCATTTTGGCACACTGGCAGGCGGATCTCGTTCAGGTCGCGCGCCCGCCATCCCCTTTGCCGAGCCATCCAGAAAATATGTTTCACGCGTTCGAGGCGCTGCAGCGACTCGATCTCACGGGCCTCGCGCAGTCCCCCTACGGCAGACTCGTCTTGGAGAACGCGAGCCAAGTTGCTTTCGACGAGCTCAGCCCTTCGCATCAAACCGCATGGCTCGTCTCTCGTGCCCTCTACGAGCGCACGTACGGAACCTTGCGAAGCGGCATCGAGCTCGCGCGCTCTGCACTCGATCGAGCCCAGACGGACGAAGAGCGCGGGCTCGCGCTCACCGCACTCTCGAGCATTTGTTGTTCGAACCGTGAGTTCGAAGAGGCCTACTCACTCGCCGTCGAAGCGCTCGAGCTGTCGCGTGACATGGGCGACAAACACTTCGAGGCCGAGGCTGCGATGGCGCTCGCGTACGCGGCGCATTTCCTTCGCTACAGCGAAGAGGCCCTCAGCGTCGTCGAAGCCGGTGTCGCCGTTGCGCGAGAGATCCAGGCGTCGTGGAGCCTCGTGCGCTATCCGGTGCTCCACGGCATCATTCTCTGCGACAGCAACGATCTCGACGCCGCCGAACGCGTTCTGCGCGAAGGCATCCAGGAATTTCAGACGGCCAAAGTCAGCGCACCGATGTATCTCGCGTTGATGGAAGTCCTCGTTTTGAAGGGATTTCCCGAGGAAGCCCGCGCGATGTACGACCTCGGTCTTCCGATCGCCGTCGGCACGGAATCCCAACTCCTCATCGGAAACTATCATCGCGAGAAAGCGGTCCTCGAGCTCGTGCGTCAGAACATCGACGGTGTCGAGACCGAGTTGAAACGAGCCATCGAGTGCCACCCTGCCATGGCCGAGGGCTGGGACACGCGCGCCCTCGAGGCCGTCGTCGAATTTCATCGCCATGGTGCGAAGCGCGCGAGAGACATCGCCGCGTCCATCCGAACGCTCGATGGCTCGGACGCATCTCGCTCCCTCGCACGCACGATCTTGCTCGCGTACGAGCTCGCGGTCTACGCAAAGGACCGCGACGACGAATCGGGCGCCGCCGTCCGCGCGACCTTGACGGCCATCTTCGAGCCGAACAATCGCGGCGCGACTTGGTATTCGGATAGCGCCAAAGTGCGCATCGCTTTTTCGGCGAGCGTGCAGCGCCTGAAGGCGCTCCGGTTCGAGATACCTTCGACCAAGCGCGAGTCCGTGATCCTGCAAATGTCCTTCGACGACCCGCGCGGCCGCGTTCAGCTCGGATCGCTCGTCGTCGAAAATCTTCCGACGGCGCCCGCGCGAATTTTGGCAGCGCTCGCCAAAGGCGAGACGAAGAGCATCACCGTCGCCGACGCATTCGAGATCGCGTGGCCCGGTCAGAGTGCGACGACGAAGAGTGCTCGAAATCGTGTGCACGTCGCCATGAACTTTCTTCGGAAGAACCTTCTCGGCGACCTTCTCGTTCGAAATGAGGAAGGGTCGTACTTACTTGCGTCTTCGGTCGTCGTCGTCAGGCCAGCAGTAAGCACGCCGCCCTCCTGAAAGCTCACTTTCGACGCTCGACAAGTTGCGGCCTGCAGCACATCGAACGCGCTTCGCAGGCGTCCAAAGGCCTAAAAATGGCTCAATGTCGCGACTTCTCGGCATTGGAGTCGTGATACGGTTCGAGTTTAGCCATGGAACGCCCGCGATTGGAGACGCCGCGCCACCTCGTCCTCGGGCGAGAAGCAGAGCTTGCGACCCTCGAGGATTGGTTTGCAACTTCGAGTGGCCCGATGGTCATCTGGGGGCATGGGGGCATGGGAAAAACGGCGTTGGCGCGCGAGTTTGCGCGTTCCAAGGCCGTCCTTTTCGTCGACGTCTCGAGCGCGACCTCGTTCGATCACGTCATCGCGGCCATCGGAGAGCAGGGCGAGTTCACGGAGACGGAGCGATCCGGCATCAACTCTCTGCGCGATGCGA
>JAHFDV010000590.1 GCA_023248815.1 Myxococcales bacterium | reverse complement strand
GGCGACCGGCCTCGCGTGGACGCTGCAACTTCTCGCCGAGCATCCCGAGATTCGCGCCGCGGTCGAAAAAGAAGTCGCGCCACTCGCAACGAGAAGCGCGACCGTCGCCGACGTCGGAAAGTTCCCGCTCGCTCTCGCCTGCTTCAAAGAAGCGCTGCGACTCTATCCGCCGGTCTACCTCTTCGGCCGCAGAGCCGAAGAGAACGTGACCCTCGGGACGATGGAGATCGCCCGCGATACGATCGTGCTCGTTTCTCCCTACGCTTTGCATCGTCAGGCGAGTCTCTTTCCCGATCCCGATCGCTTCGATCCCGCACGGTTCACGAAAGAAGCCGAGGATCGTCGGCATCGTCTCGCATGGCTTCCCTTCGGCGCAGGACCACGCGTGTGCATCGGCAACAACTTCGCACTCATCGAAGCGGAGCTCGCCTTGGCGACGATCCTCGCGCGCACGCGACTCGACATCATCGAGAAAGAAGTTCCGGTTCCATCGGCCACTTTCCGTCCAGGCGGTCCGATGAAGATGCGACTCGGGTGGAAAGCTTCGTGAACCGCGGGGCGGAAGAGTCCTTTCACGATTCGTTTCGGTCTCAGCTACCGCGATCGGTGCCACCTGCATCGGTCGAGGAACTGCTCGGACGCGCCAAGTCGATCGAAGGAATGGATCTCGAATCGGTGAGCGCGCGTCTTGGCGCGTCGCTCGCGGGCCCGACCCTGCGAAGAAAAGGAAAAGCCGGCATCCTGCTCGAGCACGTTCTCGGAGCCAGCGCAGGAAACGCCGCCATTCCAGACTTTCCCGAGCTCGGTGTCGAGCTGAAAACCGTACCGATGGATCCCGCAGGCAAGCCGAGGGAGAGCACGTTCGTGGGGACGATCGATCTCACGAATGCCGACCGCGACGAGTGGGAGACCTCACGAACTCGCGCCAAGCTCGCCCGCGTGCTCTTCGTGCCCATCATTTCGCCCGATCGCGGATCACCTCCTTCCGTCTGCGTCGTCGGACGCGCCGTGCTGTTCTCGCCGACCCCCGAGCAAGACGCCGTTCTCCGTGACGACTTCGAATCCGCGATGGGCCTCATCGCCATCGGCAAAGTCGAGCTCGTGCGCGCCAACCTCGGACGATGGATGCAGGTGCGCCCCAAGGCCGCCGACAGCCACGTGCGCACACGGGCGATCAGCGACGACGAGGGATGGATGACGACCAATCCGCGAGGGTTCTACCTGCGCGCGCGCTTCGTCGAGGCGATTTTGCGCGATCCAAACGCCGTACCTCCCTAGCGCTTCGCACGCGATGTATTCTCGAGGGATGAAGCCCGCCCCCAAAAACTGGCCGCGTCTTTCGACAGCTCTCTACTACCGCGACCCGCGTGCAGCGATCGAGTGGCTCGTGAAGGCGTTTGGTTTCGAGGTGCGGCTGATAGTGGAAGGCGACAACGGTTCGATTCGACACTCCGAGCTCAGCTTCGGCGAAGGCCTCATCATGGTGAGCGCCGCAGTCAAAGAAGATCGCTCCGAATGGAGCTACCGCAGGAGCCCCCTCGATATCGATGGTGGCAACACGCAGAGCTTGCAGGTCTACGTCGACGACGCCGAGGAGCACTTCAAAAAGGCGCAAGCCGCGGGCGCCAAGATCGTGTCCGAGTTGAAGACCGTCGACTACGGCGAGGGGTACTGGTCTGATCGCATCTACGAGGCAGCGGATCTCGAGGGCCATCACTTCTGGTTTTCGCAGCGCCTTCGCGGCTGAATCTGTTTGCCCACGAATCTAGGAAGCTTGTCGTCGCCATTCGCACGGCAAGGGCGCGAGGTCTATCGCGATCTCCTGCGCCAAGCGTGGCCAATGGTCCTCGCGATGGGCGGCGAAACGCTCTTCGGGCTCGTCGACACGAAGCTCGTTTCGGGAATCGGTCGCGCGGCGCTCTCGGGCGTCGGCGTCGCCACGACGTTGATGTGGCTCTGTTATTCGTTCGCATGGGGGATCGCGCGCGGCGTGAAGGTGCGCGTTGCCTACGCAATCGGTGAAGAACGCCCGCAGGATTGTCCTCGATATGCGATTGCAGGAGCGCTGCTCGCCGCCATGTATGGCTCGCTGGTTTTGGCAGCAGGCCGCAACTTCGGATTCGTCTTCGAGCTCATTGGGCTCGATCCAGAAGCCGTTCCCTATGCAGAGACGTTCTTTCGCGCGGTCACCTGTGGGGCTCCCCTCGCTTGTGTCTCGATGGCTCTCGTCCAGCACCGTCAGGGAATGAGCGACTCGCGTACGCCGATGATCGTGACGCTCTTCGGCAATGCACTGAACGGCGTCCTCGGATACTGCCTCATCTACGGCAAGCTCGGATTTCCGGCCCTTGGCGTCGCGGGAGGTGGCTACGCAACGGCGATCGCGCAATCGATTAATGCGGCGTTTTTGATCGCGCTCCTCGTTCGGGATCGTCGTCGCACGGAAGCGGCTTCCACTACGTCCGTATCGAGCGCACCCGCGCGCATCGCATTTGGAACCGCGAGTCGTGAAGTCTTGCGCGTCGGCACGCCGACGGGTGCTCAATTTCTCGGAGAGGCGCTCGCATTCAGCGCACTCACGCTCATCTTGGGGAGCATCTCCGCCGTCGAGTCCGCGGCGCATCAGATCGGTCTCGCGGTCGCGCGCGTGTCGTTCCTTCCCGGACTCGCGATTGGTGAAGCGGCTTGCGTGCTCGTGGGTCAATCCCTCGGGCGAAAGCGCCGAGACGAGGCCTCGAACGCCGTCTCCGCTGCACTTCATCTCGCGATGGCGTTCATGACGCTATGCGGAGTCGTCTTCGTCGTATTCGGACGCGCGATTGCGCTCGCCTTTACGACCGATCCCCTCGTCGTACGCATCGTCACGAATCTTCTACTGCTCGCGGGATTCTTCCAGCTCATCGACGGCGTCAACCTCGTCTATCGCTCGGCCCTTCGCGGGGCCGAAGACGTGAAGGTTCCTGCTTATGCCGCGATCGCGATTACCTGGATCTGCATGCCTCTAGCCGCCCACTTTCTCGGGCGCGTGGCAGGCTGGGGCGCCGTCGGCGCTTGGTGCGGGTTCCTCGCGGAGGCGACGATCAGCGCGGCGTTCTTCGGGTGGCGCTGGCGTCGCCTCGGTTTCGGTCGCAGAGCCGGAAAAATGAGCGAAGCGCCCAATCACTCGTGATGCGTCGGGCCTTCCGGCGACGACAACACTGGCGAAACGGCGACCGTCGGCTTCGCTCCTAGTAGCTTCGTGCGCAGGCGATCGGAGACGACATAGAACGCTGGCACGACGACGAGACTCAGCACCGTCGATACGGCAAGACCGCCGAGCACCGCGGCAGCCATTGGACTCCGTGTTTCGGTTCCTGGACCGAGCCCGAGGATCGGGGGAACGGCCGCCATCATCGTCGCAATGGTGGTCATGAGGATCGGCCGAAGGCGTAAAGGGCCGGCCTTCCGGACTGCTTCGAGCGCCGACAGGTTCTCGTGCTCACGCACTTGGTTCGCGTATTCGACGAGAAGAATCGAGTTCTTCTTCACGATGC
>JAHFDV010000589.1 GCA_023248815.1 Myxococcales bacterium | reverse complement strand
AGTCGAAAAGGCGCAGGTCCCGGCAGCGGCAAGAAACGCATTCTCGTCGTGGACGACGACGACGACATTCGAAAGATGTTGGCGCGCATCCTCGACGGGCGCGGATACGAAGTGCTCGAGGCCTCGCGCGGCCAGGCCGCACTACAGATTCTGAAAACCGAAGTCCCCGACCTCGTCATCTTGGACGCGATGCTGCCGGAGCTTCACGGCTTCGACATCGCGCGAAGGCTGAAGGGCAGCGAGAAGTACTCGGCGATTCCTGTCATCATGATCAGCGCGATCTACCGAGGCTGGCGCATCGCTGAAGACATGAAGCAGAGCGCTGGCATCTTTGCTTTCATCGAGAAGCCGTTCAAAATTTCGGATGTCGTCGCGAAGGTCGAAGAAGCCCTGGCGATCGGCGACGGAAAAACCGAAAGCCACCCACCGCGCGATCCCGAGGCGATCGGCGCGGAAGCCAAGCGTTGTTTGGAGACCGCGATCGCCTCGTATCAGGCAGGCGACATGGATGGCGCATTGGCGTCGCTCGAACGCGGCATCCAGCTGGACCCGCTCGCGCAGGCGCTTCACTACCAACTCGCGCTTCTCTACGCGAAAAAAGGCGCGATCTACGAAGCCATCCACGAGCTCGAGCGATCCATCGAGCTCCACGACCGCCATTTTCCTTCGCTGAAAAACTTGGCGATCCTCTACGAACGCGCAGGATTTCGGCATAAGGCAGTCGAAATGTGGGAGCGCTGCGTCAACGTCGCACCCGACGCCGCTACGAAGACCCAAGTGAAAGAGCATCTTCTGCGCCTTCTTTGAAGCCTTTCAGGCAAGAGGCGCGTCCAAGGATCGGCCGCACCCCGTGTCTTTCATCCGACTCCAGAAATGCGTCGTCCAGACGTTCACGAGTTGTCGCGTACAGCGTCGATGTTGGGGTAAGCTTTCGCTCCGAATCTCGGTCCGTCCCGAATGAAATTCCTCTGCGAACAGTGCAAGACGAAGTACCAGATCTCGGACGAGAAGATCGCCGGTAAGACCGTTCGAATGAAGTGCCGCAAGTGCGGCTTCAACATCGAGGTCAGCTCTGAAATTACAGAGTCCAGCGTCGCGCAGAAGCTGAATGCGCCGCAGGCCCCCAAAGCCCCCGTCCGCTCGTCGTTGACGACGGGCCTCTCCGCACCGGCTCGCCCCGTGGCGAAACCGAGCCCCTTGAGCGGCGCATTGAAAGATTCCGTGCGCGACGAAGCGTCGTCCGCCCTCGAAATTCTCCAGGTTTCGTCTTCGGGAGACTGGTACGCGGCGATCAATGGCGTCCCCGTGGGGCCCATTCGCGTCGGTGAGCTTCGGCAAAAGGCGGCGCAAGGTCTCGTCACCGAAGACACGCTCGTTTGGCAAGAAGGTCTCGAAGAGTGGCGTCCCGTCCGCGCGATGCCCGAGCTCGCGAAGCTCGTTCGGGATGCGCAGCAGCGACAATCGCTCACTCCCGCGCCGCCTTCGAATCAACGCGCTTCACGTCCGCCGCCCCCACCACCGCGCAAATCACTCACGCCTCGCCCGCCCGCTGCACGCGGGCAAGCTCCCAAGACCGCGTCTTCGGTCATGGCCGGAGCCGACGTCGACATCGACGCGCTCTTTTCTCCGGCGCTGAGTCAGCCACCTCCCGCGCCGACGCCAGCTCCTCCCGCTGCGGCGAATCCATTTTCCCTGACGCCAGGCCCTGGCGAAGTCGCGAGCGATCCATTTGCGTCACCGACGCGCGGCGCAACTCCTGCTCCCGGCGCCGCATCTTTCGGTGCAGGCGCGTCGTTCGGTGGCGCGTCTCCGTTTGCGCCCGCACAGGCTTCACCGTTCGCGTCGCTCGACGTTCCTGTTCGCGCATCGACCCCTCCGCCCGCTGCAGTCGCGGCATTCGATGGATCCTCGGAGCGACGTCAGCGCGCGGCGCCGCCACCTTGGATCATCATCGCGATGCTCGTAGCCGCACTCGGCTTTGGAGGCGTTGCTGCATATGCGATCTTCTTACGCCAACCGCAATCGGTGGTCGTGCAAATGATCGCCCCGCCCACCGCAACGACGACGGCATCATCGGCTACTCCCACGGAAACCGCCGCACCTACGGACTCGAGCGCTCCCGCGTCGAGCGTTGCAAGTGCGACGCGACCTACCGGCGGGCAAGCGAAGTCGAATGGGGGCAGCGGGGCGACCGCGCCCACCAACACGGGGAAAGGCGTCGACCCGAACATTGCGGGACTTCTCGGCGGCACGAGCGGCCCCGATCCCAAGGGTCCCTCGGGTCCTTCGACGGGCGGCGGATCGAGCCTCACGGCTTCGCAGATCGAGGGCGTCGTTGCCAACCGCAAGCTCGGTGTTCGTCGTCAATGTTGGGACAAAATCACGAACCACCCGCCGAGCGTGAAGGTCGTCGCGCGTGTCAACGTCAACGGATCAGGCACCGTCACGAACGTGAGCACGGATGGAAATGATCCCGTGGTCGCGAAGTGCATCGAAGGACAAGTGAGGGGATGGACGTTCCCTCCGACGGGCGCGTCGAGCACCGTCGACATCCCGTTCACCTTCCTCAGTCAGTAAATCACGCAGTCACTGCCGACGCGATCGCCCGCTGACACGGACTGCGCGATGGTCGCCCGTCAGCTCGAGGTCTGAGAGTCGAGGTCGATGCGTGCCGCGCGCAATGCGGCGTCGATCGCTTTCGAAAGCACGCCTTCGCGTACGAGGAGGCCGTCTTTCGGTGACGGATAGACGAAGAGATCGTGCGCGTTCGGAAGCTCGAGAAGAGCCTCGCGCATCTTCCCATCACCCGTAGCAACGAAGGCCGAGCTCCGCACGACGCGCACTTTACCGAGCGCCTTGGAGAACGAAGAAAGAAGTGTGCGAAGGTCCTCGGACATCTCGAGCTTGGCGCGAGCGAGCGCTCGTTCGAAGCGCGTCAGCGGATAGCCACGGAGCAAAGCGTGTCGAATCGACTCCTCGCTGTATTTGACGACCGGTTCACCATTCAGCGTTCCCGCTACTCCGAATAGCGCGAGCTCGAGACCCGAGAGGAGCGTCATCTCGTCCCCGAGAAGAAGTGTCAGATGACTGAACGACGATTCGGCAGACTCACGTCGTCGCGATTCTCCGCGCACGAGCTCGCGGCCGAGACGACTGAGTCGGTAGGCCTCCCGGTCGTCGCTGCGGTCGACGAGCCCGAGAAACGTCATCGACTCACGGAGGATGGCGGGCACGACGTTCTGAAGTGAAGTGACGCCTTCGTTCCGTTTCTGGAACGCCGAAAAACGTGCGTCCAACACGGTAAAACGAGCGTCTTTCGTCATCTCGCGCAAGACTTCTTCTGGAGATAGCCAATCGCGCGCATGAACGACCAGCGCCGCGAGGGCGAGATCGCGCGCGAGATAGGTCGGTGTCTTCAGCGATTCGCTGGGACGGTGACGCGCAACGTCGCGAAGAGCGAGACCTTCGTCCCAGGTGCTGCCTTCTCGCCACGTGCGATACAGCATCGCGTGAAGTGAGCCGAGCTCACCTTCGATAT
>JAHFDV010000019.1:23198-27062 GCA_023248815.1 Myxococcales bacterium | reverse complement strand
CTCCTCCTCGATCCCGACGGACAAGTCTGGGGCGTTCGCAGCATCGACTTCCAGCCCTGAGCTAGGCGCTCCGCCGAGGTCTCGACTCCGCAAAAAACTGCAGGTCCGTTCGATCTCTCTGCTCGCGATTGAGAGCGCGAGCATGCGAACATGGATCGACGCACGCCACTCAGCTCTGAGTCGCTTGTGTCGATCGGAGTTTCGCATATGGGGAAGAATCGTTTCGTGGGTTTCGGCGCATTGATGGCCGTAACTGTCGGCTGTCAGCAAACAGTCTTCACGTCGTCGCAGGCGTTGGCTCAAAGCCGGCCTCATGCGCAGATGAATCAAACGGACTTCGTCGTGCGTGTCGTGCAGTTCGCCTGTCCGCACGAATTCTGCAAAGCGAAAGGCACCAACAACGCGAATCTCGGAAGTCCCGGCGTGCGCGCGACGATCGCAGAAATGTGTCACGCCCCGGCGCGCGAGGAGTGGATCGCGGAGGAGGTAGACTGCTTCAACAAGGCGCTCCCCGCGGTCGACCCCAATGGCCTCAACGTGTGGAACTCGTGCAAGTCCCTCAACAGCTCTACAAGCGACTTCGATACCGAGCACAATCGCATGGCCATCGAATGTTTTCGCACTTCCTACAAGCGGGCGATCGCGGGCGGCAGCGATGTCCCCATTGTTGAGATCGGCTCGGGCGGCAGTGTGATCGATGCGCCTGGCGCCGCGCCCCTTACCGCTGCGACCCCGATCTCCGCGGTGGTCGCTCCCTCCGCGCCGATGGCGACATCGACCTCCGGAATCACCATTCCGCATCTCGTTGCTGCGCAAGTCGTGCCCGCCGCGCTTTCGAAAGGAGTCATCGTGATCGAGATTCACTCGGGGACGCCGGCCTACAATGCGGGATTGCGGCGTGGCGACGTGATTACGTTCGTCAATGGCGTCTCCATCGCCGGTATCTCAGAGTGGCGGCGCGCCCATGCGGATGCGGGTCTCGGCGGAACGATGCGTGCGGAGATCGTTCGAACGCGAGGGCCCAAGAAGATTGAGTGGCCGGTCACCAAATGCGAAGGAGCCGGTTGTGACTGCACTGCTCACGACTTCTGTATCAAGCGCGGCGACACCTACGCACGTGTGGACTTCGAAGGCCTTGGACTCGACGGCAACCGCGTCGTGCGCGTCAATGACGGCGCAGCGCGCGCGGCGGGCATCTTGAAAGAAGATCGCATCTTCTTCGTCGACGGCCAACGCTTGACCGACGTGTTTCGGCTTTGGGAAATTCTCAGCCGGCTCGAAAAGGGCGACGTCGCAAAAGTCGTCGTCTCGCGAGGAGCAGACGACATCACGCTCGATGTGATGCCAACCTACGGCCCCTAAGAGGCATGACGCTTTCCTTCGCCACATCGAAGGACTCGGAACTTTCGCGCGCGTCCTGTCTGAAGAGGCGATGCGAATCACCCCCTCTGCGCTATCCGCCGTGACCGAAACGCGGATCTAGTTGGGGCAGGCAGCTACGTAGATCAGAATGGACCCAGGGCTCCAGCCCAGGGAGATCGCACCCTCACCCGCGGCGCCTGCGAACGATGAGCACGCCGAGCGTGACGAGCATCGCCGCCATGCCGCTCGCGGCGCGGGCTCTTCCATCTGTCGCGGCGCATCCGGACGCTTCGACGTTGCCGCCGCCATCGTCGTCATCGCTGCCGCCCGGAGTCGAGGGCTTGCCGCCGGGCGTTTCATCGTCTTTGTAGGCGACCGGAACGGGAACGCCGACATAGCGAATCGACGAGTAGTAGACGCCGTTGTCCCAGCCCTTTCCGTCCGCCCACGCGGGACCAGGAATCGGCGCCTCGAAGCCTTTGCCATTCGATGGTGCGCAGAGCATTCCATCGGCGTTGCGAGCGCAAAGATCATCTCGACCGTCGTGATTGATGTCCATCGCGCCGATCGTTCGGAAGTACTGCGGCTTATTCCAACCGCTCGCGTCGCTCCATGCGGGGCCCACAATTTGCGGTCCGAACGCCGTCCCGTCGAACATGTGACAGACGACACCGCCACCGTTGCGACCGCAGATGTCCGCTTTGCCGTCGCTGTTGAAGTCGGCGTACTGAATCGTCTCGAAGTACTCGGGCTTGTTCCAGCCGTTCGCGTCGCTCCATTCTGGACCGACGATTTCGGGGCCAAAGCCCGTGCCCGTCGAGAGCACACAACGAATGCCCGCGGCGCTTCGCCCGCAGAGATCGGCTTTCTTGTCGCCGTTCAAGTCGACATAGCGAAGCGTCGAGCCGGTCGACGCGACGAGCCATCCCGCGTCGTTCGTCCACGTCGGGCCGGGAACGCTCGTCGGAAAGCCTGCTCCATCGGAGAGAAAGCATTGAACGCCGATGGAATTACGCCCACAGACGTCGGCCTTTCCGTCGCCGTTGAGATCAGGAAATTGAATCGACGTGTAGTATTCGACGTAATGCCAGCCGCTGGCGTTGCTCCACGCTGGCCCGGTAATTTTAGTTGGGAACGCCGCTCCGTCGGAGAGCCAGCAACTCACGTCGGCGCTCGAGCGCGCGCACACGTCGGCTTTGCCGTCGCCGTTCACGTCGGGATATTGGATGGTCGTGAAGAATTGGCGCGCGCCCCAGCCGCTGTCGTCCGTGAGCGCAGGACCCGGGATTTCCGTAGTGAACGCGGCGCCATCCGAAAGCACGCAATGCACGCCGTCACTCGCACGACCACAGACGTCGGCCTTGCCGTCGCCGTTCACGTCGGCGAACTGTACCGAGTTTCGGTATCCCGGATGACCCCAGCCGTCCGAATGGGACCACGCCGGCCCTTTGATCTCGCGAGCGACCTGTCCGTTCTTGATGATGGCGCAAGTCACGCCGTCGTAATAGCGGGCACAAATGTCGCCCGTACCATCACCGTCGATGTCCACATTCGATCGACGCACCGCCGGTGGATAGTGCTGTGAGGGGCATTGCGGCGAATCGCCCGAGCCCGACGCGAAGATGCCGAGGTGATTGGCGACGAGCCGACCGCTATCGATGATCTGTCCCTGGCCCTCGACGTACATCTGTGTGGAGCCGCCGCCGTCGACCGCCATGGCGATGTCGATGTCGGGCTTGCCGCCAGTCGCTTCGGAAGACATCGCGAACATCGCGGCCGTGATGTCGTCTCCGTTGATCGCGTCCTTGCTCGCGAAGAGATAGAGGCGCGTGCGCGCTTCGTTGAGACCCACGGCCGAACGCGGACGATTGTCAGGGAGATTGCCGTCGACGTAAGAAGCGCCCCCAACGATGACGGGATTGTGCGAGCCGATGATGTCGGTCGCGTTGGACGTCGGCAACGAGAGGCCAGGACTCACCCACTCCGCGAAGCCGCTTCCGAATTCGAAGAAGTGGACGTTCTCGCTTGCCTGCGTGCCCTCGGGCCAGTCATCGCCACCACCACGTGCACGGCCGACCACGTAGGTCGCGGCGGGAAAATTGAAAAAGTCTCCGTTGATCGCCGCTTGCGCGCCGCGTCCGACAGCCCAGGTTTGGGGCGTCGCCTTGCGCTCTCCATACGCCGTCGCGCGCACCGCAACTCCTGGCGCGCACAGGTTCGCGATGATCATCGCTTTGCCTCCACTGCGCACGAGCTGCACGCCGGGGAAGGGCGTTTCCACCGAAGCGGAGGCCGACGCGGACGCAGTGAAAGCTACCGCGAAGAGCAGTCGGCGAAGGGGTGCGTTGAAGTTCTTCACACGGGAGGCCACGCAAGCGCCGCGCCATTCGGAAGGGCTTATTTTCCCTTAATAAATTGACCCATTTCTTAATGGTTGAACCGGCGGTCGACCATTCGTGTGGATCGCGTGCCCCACCAGTAGGTGCCCCCCTCGTCTCTGGG
>JAHFDV010000019.1:0-23188 GCA_023248815.1 Myxococcales bacterium | reverse complement strand
GAGCTCGATTCAGAACCGTTTCGCCTCTAGCGTGATTTGCGCGCCACGCCATTTGTCGATCGCCGCGCTGCTCTCGAGAAGGCGCTGAGCAAAGTGAAACCGCCGATGCATCTCACGCCTCTCACAAACGACATCGCGAGGGCGCGCGACTGGTTGGGGGTAGCCGGGAGGAGCGTCGACGCTACGCGGAATGGATCTCATCAAATCGGGCAAGGTGCAGGTGCTCACGAAGCCCTGTAGCCAACAAGAGCTCTTGCGAGCGATCCACGAGCTCGCGCTCGAGAGATGAATCTCGATAGCGCCTCTTTGGGCGTTAGTACGTGAGCACGAGCCCGATACCCGCAGAGTTGTTCGCGTCGTTGGCGGAGACGTTTCGATCGAAGAACGATGTCGAGGATTGCGAACGAGCGTGCATGCGGCGTGTCACCACACCAATTGCCCGACGCATCCTCGCAAACCATGACTCGAGTCATGGTTGGAAATGTGCGCAAGGCGTACCTCACTCGAGTCGCGATAACCGAGCGACCAAATAAAGCAGCGCTGATAGATTCGAGGCGTAGGGGGCGTTGGAAATCGCGTTGTCAGTTGGGGCGGTGGCGTCACTAGTGACGTCGTGTTTCCCGCCGTCCGCTATCGAATCTACGAGAGGGGGTCATTGATGAACAATCAGCAGCAGTCATTCGCGGCACCAACCGCAGTGCCGTCGGCGAGTCAGCACTTGGCAGCCGCCAATTCGTTTCGTGAGAAGCGAACCACCATTACCTTCGGGATGGGGGCGCTCGCGGCGTCCGCGTTTCTCTTCGCGGTATGTGGTCTGGGAGTTGGAATCGCCGATGGCAACTGGAGTCTGCTCGTTGTCGCTGTGATCTTGGGCGGGTTCTTTGTTCGCAGTTACCTAGTTCAGAAAAAAAAGGATGCTGACGCACTCGCGGCGAAACTCGCGTTCGAACAGAGGTGGCTCTCTCTCTGCCAGCGCTTTGGCGAGGAAAATGCGCGGGCGATCCTCGCCAACCGATTCTGGCAGGGCGCGACGGTCGACGCGATTCTAGAATCGTTGGGCCGTCCGACAGACGTCGACGAGAGCGTGATGAAAGCGCGAACCAAACACGTATTCAAGTACTACCCGACCGGCGCGAATCGGTACGGACTGAGACTTACATTTGAAGATGGCGTGCTCGTGGGATGGGACGATAAGCGGTGAACCACGATGCACGCTCGCAACTCTCGAGGCGTTCGGATTGGGCTAAAACGGGGATGACCGGTGCGGAGAGAGGCTCTTCGTCGCAAGCGAAGGCGTGGTTTTGAAAGTGCGGCTGTAACGCGATGCTCTTCCCGGACAACAGTTTGTTGAGATTCGTGTGCTGGTTGCTCCTCACGCTCGCCCTCTGGTGGGTCATGAACCGAGTGCGTCCGAATCCGGTCCTCGTCGTGACAAGAGTCATGAAAGAAGACTACGCCGGCGCCCGCGAGCTGGCGGAACGCATTCTGCGAAGGCGTTGGCTTCTTCCGTCCGTTCGTTTCACGCTCATCTACAACGTCGCCCTCGCGAATCTCAGCGAGGGGCGCTTGGAGCAATGCCTCCAAAATCTCAATTCTATCTCGCAGCCTCGAAGCAAGATCGAGCGTCAGCTCGTCTTGGGGCTTCGATCGAGTGCACTACTCATGCTTCGAAGGGACCTTCGAAAAGCCAGCGACCTTCTGGAGGAGTCGATGCGAATCCGCGAATGGCCGAGCGATGGAAAGAAGCTTGCCGCTCTTCTCGTTTTGCAAGGACGTGTAGAAGAGGCTGCGGCAATTTTCAATCGACCGCCGCGTCGTACATCGAGACTTCGCTTGGGTAACATCACCGCCTTCGTCTCAGATAAAATCAATCGCGCGCTCGAGGGTTACTACGCAGGCGTCTATCTCGAAGAACTCGGAGATAGCAAAGCGGCACGCGTCGCGTACCTCGGGGCGACTGAGACGGGACTTCGCGCGCACTACGTGACGCTCGCGCGCGAAGCACTCGAGCGTCTTCCTCCTCCGTTGCGCGATGAGCGTCCATCGCTCCGTCCCGTAGTTCGCGACAGCGAATCTGTGTGACAGCTTTACGAAGCTAGCTAGTGCACCAGCTGATTAGGGGCGCGACCACGACGCTTACCAAATCCTCGACAAATTCACTCACCGAGCAGCGGTCCAATGGAATTACTTCGTGGTGATGTGATTCCATACGGGTCGTATTCGATTCCCTAACCGATACGTGCGAGTAAGAATGCGTCAAAGTTCGGTTCCCGTCTTAAAGAGGTGAGAGTCGGAATGGGTTACCCTGAACTCCTCTATCTCTCCGCTGCGGCCGTTGGCTGCGTAGCTTTGCTGTGCTCCGTTACAATTGCTAGCGTCACGAAGGATGCCGCGAGCAGGAGCGCGATCGTGCTTAGTGCCCTGGCGGTACCCGCGGGACTCTTCACCCACTTGCTGTGCGCCCACCAAATAATCACCCTTCACGCGCGCAACTACGCGCCGGATTCGGGGCTCGTTTTACATCTGCTCGTACTGGCGAGCTTTTTCTTCTTCATTCTTAGCTACCGGCGCAAGCGGCCGCGGATCAGTCTCGCGGCTCTGCCATTGGAGATAGCAAGATCGATTAATGTTTTTGCTTGGGTCGTTAGCGCATTCATTCAAGCGATGTGGGTCGCGATGATCTAAGACGCCGAGTCGACCGCCGAGATCCTCAGCCTGTTTCACGTAGCCGAGGGTCGTGTTGATGTCGTCGTGACCGGTGCGTCGCTGAATGCAAACGGTGTCGATGCCCGCGATCGCGCACCAAGTGATCCCCGTGTCGGTGCAGCTGGTGGGGATCCGGAATGCTTGCCGAAGCGACCTGACCCGCCCTCCGCGAGACCAAAGCCCGCGCAAGGGAGGTTTTCCTACGCTTCGCGTTGTTCGTCGTACTTCGGGGTGCCGAGCCGCTCTTTCATGAAGTCGACGAACGCGCGCACGTTGGGGGAGAGTCCTCGCTTGCTGGCGAACACGATGTTCACGTCGATCGGTGGGACCGACCAATCAGGGAAGAGGCCCACCAGATCGCCGGAGGCCAACGCAGGTCCACAGCAGTAAGCGGAGACCATTCCGATGCCTGCGCCATCCACCAACAGGCTCTTGATCGCCGACTCTTCGTTCACGCTTATCCGGGCCGGAATCTCGAGCTTCTTGATCTCGCCGTCCTTCGTAAACGTCCAGCACCTCGGACGACCGAAGGCACCCGGTATGTCGACCGTGTCGTGCTCGGCGAGCTCGTCGAGTGACTCAGGTCTTCCTCGCCGCTCGAGATAAGCGGGCGAAACGCAGAGAACGCGCTTCATGCTTCGGAGCCGCGTGGTGACTACGCTGGAGTCTGGCATGGGTCCGAGCCGAATGGCGACGTCCGCGTCGGTCATCAAGTCCTTCGTTTCGCTCGACACGTCGACGGACACGGTAACCTCGGGATAGCGCGCGAGGAACGCGGGAAGCTCCTTGCGGAGCAAGTTCGCGGCGAAGGAGGTCACCCTCAGGTGTCCGCGCGGCACCGATGTCGAGCCCCGGACCTCGCCGACCGCGTCCTCGAGCGCACCGAGGAGGCCCGCACAGCGCAGCTGCAGCGCCTCGCCCGTTGGCGTCAGCGCTACCTCGCGGGTCGTGCGCTGAAAGAGCCGAGCGTCGAGCTCCTCTTCGAGACGCGCGATGCTTCGACTCACGCTCGACCGAGGCATGCCCAGCTCTCGCGCCGCCGCCGAGAAGCTCTTCATGGCCGCGACCTTTTCGAAGGCGCGAAGGTCGTTCAAGTCGATCATCCTCCGATTGTCCCCCTAGCGGCACGCAGTGTCCACGATTGGGCACGATGCGCGTGCGGCGGCGACCAAATTATGGTGCCAGCCACCTAAGGCTCGCTTGAAGGAGATGACCGCATGACCCACGACAAGAAGAAGGTTCTCATGATTGGGCTCGACCCCAAGGTCGTCGACTACTCACACCTGCCCGTGAAGCTCGACGAGGCCACGCTACGAGCTGGTCTGGCAGCGGACGAGAAACGACTGCGCGACCTCGGATACGACGCGGGATGGCTGCTCATCGACCGCGGCGAAACTGCCGAGGCCGTGGTCTCGGCAGCGCTCGAGGAGGAGAAGGCATTTGACTGCGTCCTCATCGGCGCGGGCATCCGAACCGTTCCTCCGATGTTCCTTCTGTTCGAAAAGCTCGTGAACTTGGTCCACGAGAAGGCACCGCACGCCAAGATCTGCTTCAACACGGTTCCAGAGGACACCGCGGTCTCCGTTCAGCGCTGGGTCTAACGGCCGGGCGGCCGGGCCGCCACGGAGAGCAGCCTCCTTTCGAATTCCAACGCATCGTCCGATCGCCCTCGTCGTGCGAACGGCCGACTTCATCGTGTACCACGGCGCATTGAACAAGGAGACAGACATGACCGAGCACGTTTCTGAGCCATTGACCCCGAACAACGCGGCGCTGTTGCTGATCGATCACCAGGTCGGGACGATGAACTTCGGCATCTCGGACATCAGCGCGATGGAGTTGAAAAACCAGACGCTCTTGCTCGCGGAGTCCGCGCGAGCATTCGGGTTGCCCGTGATCTTGACGGCAAGCAATCCGAACGGGCCCAACGGTCCGCTGTTCCCGGAGCTCGTCGCTGCACTGCCCGGGGTCCCGGTGATCGAGCGCTTGATCATCAACTCCTGGAACGACCCGAGCTTCGTCGAGGCCGTCAAGAAGACTGGGCGCAAGAAGCTCATCATGGCTGGTGTCTCCTCGGACGTGTGCCTCACGCTGCCGGCCGTGAGTGCGGCCCGCGATGGGTACGACGTCTACGCCGTGATCGATGCCTCAGGCACGTTCAGCCAGCACGCGCTAATGGCGTCGATGTTTCGCATGAGTCAGGCCGGCGTCGTGATTGCGAACGCGACCATGCTAGTCTCCGAGCTGCTCGCCGACTGGTCCAGCAAGTATGCCGAGCCGATCGGGAAGATCCTCAGCGCGCGGGTCCCCAACTTCGGGTTCGTCGCGGCAGGATTTTACCATCGCGCCGCAAAGTAGGACCCGAACCAGAGGACTTTTTCATGCGCATTTTCATTCCAGGGGCAACCGGCTATGTCGGCTCCGCCGTCGTTACCGAACTCACGAACGCCGGACATCACGTTGTCGGGCTCGCCCGCTCGGACTCCTCCGCCGCGGCCCTGACCGCGCTGGGCATCGAGGTGCACCGCGGCAACGTCAGCGACCTTGCCAGTCTTCGATCGGGAGCAGCTGCAGCAGACGGCGTCATTTACGCCGCCAACCAGCACATCTCCGAGACCACGGACTCAGCGGCCCGCGCTCGATCCGAAAGGAACGCGGTCGAGGCAATCGGTCTCGAACTCGAAGGGACTGGCAAACCGTTCGTGGTCACCTCTGGAGTCATTGGTCGCACGCCCGGTCGGCTTCTCACGGAAGACGACGAGGCGGTCGTCAGCCCGCTGACCGCGCTGCGACTTCCAGTGGAAGCATCGGTCCTCGCCCTTGCCGACCGCGGCGTACGCTCATCCTCCGTGGCCCTCGCACCTACCGAGCACGGAGTCGGAGACGCGCGCGGATTCGTCTCGATGCTCATCGCCATCGCGCGAGACAAGGGCATCTCCGGCTACGTCGGCGAAGGGGCCAACCGGTGGCCCTCCGTGCACCGACTCGACGCAGCTCGACTCTACCGACTCGCCATCGAGACCGCCCCCGCCGGCACGCGACTGCACGCCGTGGGAGAAGAAGGCGTCCCCTTCCGTGACCTCGCGGAAGCCATCGGTTCGTATCTCAAACTTCCGGTCGTCAGCATCGACACAGAGCATGTCTCCAGCCACTTCAGCTTCCTCGCCCCCCTGGTGACTCTCGACAGTCCGGTCTCGAATGCCCTCACCCGGAAGCGGTTCGGGTGGGAGCCAACGCACCCGACCCTCATCGCGGACATCGCCGAGGGCCACTACTTCAACTCCTGAGCACGTCGATCCAGAAGAGAGACTCAGTGACAGTGTTGTTGGGAAAAGGTTATTGAAATAATTGTACATTTGCATTTCGCAAATTACAAATTATCCTTCCTCTATGGACCTCCGTCTGAAGCCTCAAGACATCGTGCTTGCGATGAAGCTCGTGGCGCAGGGCAAGGTGGAGTGGACGCAGCCCCAGCTCGCGCGGGCGCTTCACATGAGCACGAGCGAAGTGAACCACGGCCTGAAACGTCTGGCCGCATGTCACCTCTTCAATACGAGCGAGCGTCGCGTCATTCGTGCGGGCCTCCTCGAGTTTCTCGTCTCGGGTCTGCGCTACGTCTTTCCTGCGCAACTTGGATTTCTTGGCGACGGCATGCCCACCGCCTTCAGCGTCGCGCCCCTTGCCGACAAACTACGTGTTGGAAAAGACGACGGGGTGGTGTGGAGCACGCCGCGTGGTCCATCATCGATTCGAGGGCGCGTGATCAAGCCGCTCTACAAGTCCGCGCCTCTCGCCGCTGCCGAGGACCGTGTGCTTCACGAGTATCTCGCTCTCGTGGATACCCTTCGCGTTGGGCGTGCTCGTGAACGTGCGCTCGCACGCGAGGAGTTGTCGCTGAGGCTCGCGGCGTGAGTGCTCGGCGCGCGAGTGCGCAAGCCGCCATCGCGACGGTGGCTCGAGCTCTCACGAAAGAGCCGCTACGGATCGTCTTCGTCGGAGGAACGGTCACGGCTTCGAGGGCGATGCAACGGGCCAGAACTACGCGCGCATCGTGGGTGAGTGGCTGAAGACTTTGTGAACGAGCAACATCTGGTGGTCCCAGAGTGCTGGACGGCTATCGCGTCATGATGAATTCGTCAGCAATGCTTCCGCGGTTCGAATTGGTTGCAATCGTGTCCACCATTGCAATGAATTCGAACCCGGACGCAAGCGGCTTCACCGTAGCGTAGCTAAACGTGGGATCGGGGACGCGTGCTCCCGCGAACGAGCTCGGGAACGACCGTCCGCAGGTATCTGACGAAGTCGAGGGTGTGGCGTGCGACGAGCAGGTCCTTCCGCCAAATGACCTCATAGGAGAGCTTCACCGGTTTTCGTCCCTCGACGAGGGGGACGCTGGGCGCGCGACGAATGTTAGACTCCGTGATCAGCGCCCCGCCGATCCCGAGGCCGGCCCACTCTTCGAGCGCGGCGTAGCTGATCGCTTGGCCCGCGTACTCTTGGATCGAGAGGTGAGCGCGACTGAAGAGCTCCCGCGTCGCCGGCGCGAGACCGCACGAGCCCGTCGTGAGGAGAAGCCGTGTTCGCGCGGCGTCACGCAAGCTGACGCTCGCGCGATCGCCCCCGACTCCGTTCGGCGGCACGAAACGGAGCGCCTCACTGTAGAGGACCTGGCGCCCGCGGTTGCTGCGCTTCGCGAGCCGAGTCCCGCAGACGAAGTCGAGCGCGTTCGCATCGAGCCGGTCTTGCATGTCGCCGTGGGTGCACTCCTTATAGACGATCTCGAGCCCCGGAAATTGTGCGCTGAACGGTTCGAAGAGGAGCGCGATGCGTTGCGCGCCAAGGAGGGAGGTGAAGCCGATCCGAAGGAGCTTCTGCGACGGCGACTTCAGCGCCGACGAGCCGCGTGCAAGCTCGGCGACGGCTTCGAGGACCCCTTGGACGAGTGGGACGAGCTTCGTCCCTGCGGGCGTGAGCGCGAGCCGTTTCGTCGAGCGCTCGAAGAGGCGCGCGCCGAGGGACTCTTCGAGATCGGCGACTGCGTTCGAGACAGTCGGTTGGGAGACGGCGCACGCGCGCGCGGCGGCACTGAACGAGCCGTGCTCGACGACGGCGGCGACGTAGCGAAGCGCAGTGAGCGACGGATTCATAGCCATATCCTATGAGTACATTCAATCCATAAGCCTACCCGATGAATCGTCGCGGAGCCAGGATGGCCGTGAGCGCAACGACGCGCTCGGAAAGCGACCGAACATGATTCTCCATGGTCATCCCCTCTCGGGAAACACCCACAAGGTACGGCTCCTCCTCGCTGCGCTCGCGCTGAAGCACGAGGAGCGCGTCGTCGACGTGACGATCGGGGCGCACAAGAAGCCCGACTTTCTGGCGCTGAACCCGCGCGGCCAGATCCCCGTGCTCGACGACGGAGAAGCACGCCTCCATGACGCGCAGGCGATCCTCGTCTATCTCGCGCGAAAATACGACCGCGCGTCGACCTGGCTCCCGAACGATCCCCACGAGCAAGGGCGCGTCACCGAGTGGCTCTCTTTGGCCGCAAACGAGATCCACAACGGGCTTCACGTGGCGCGGATGCATTTCCTCCTCGGGGTGCCGATCGCGCTCGATCAAGCAACGGCGATCGCTCAGTCGAGCCTCACTCTTCTCGACGCTCACCTCGCCGATCGTCCGTTCCTCGAGCTCGGCCGCCCGACGCTCGCAGACCTCGCCTGTTTCCCCTGCGTCGGACTCGCTCCGGGGGCGAAGATCTCGCTCGAGGGCTACGCGAACGTTCGCCGTTGGATCACGCGCATTCAGGCTCTCCCCTTCTACGTCGCCATGCCTGGGCTCGAGGTCACGCGATGAGCGCGGTCCGCTGGCTCGGGCTCCTCGTCATCGTCGGATGCACGCCGCACTCCGAAGCTTCTAGCCAGCGGACGAACGTTGCGTGTTCGTCGCCGCCGCACGCGCACTACGCAGCAACCGAGTTGCCATCACTCGTCGAGAGCACCACGTACCCCGAGGCGACGTGGATCGCGCTCGTCGCGAGGACGCGATGAGTCGTCCGGTCGCCGTCATCGCCGGTGCCAACGTCGGCTTGGGAAGCGCAATCGCAGAGGCGCTCGGTGCACGCGGCTACGCCGTCGTCGCGCTCGGACGCGACGCCGCGACCCGCGCCGTCGTAGCCGAAGTCAGTGCTACCCGTGCGCTCGCGTGCGATCTCACGAGCGCAGACGACGTCGAACGCGCGTTCTCCACGATCGAGCGCGACCTCGGGACCGCGTCCGTCGTGATCTACAACGCCCATATAATCGAGCTCGCCTCGTCCGCCGACACCACGCTCGAACGCTTCGAAGAGGCCTGGCGGGTGAATTGCTTCGGCGCAGTCGTCGTCGCAAAACGGGCGCTCGCGCCGATGCGCGCGCGCGGTGAAGGAACTCTCGTGTTCAGCGGCGCAACGGGGTCGCTCCGCGGCGGCAAGCGCTCGCTCGCCTTCTCGTCATCGAAGTTCGCTCTTCGTGGGGTCGCGCAATCGCTCGCGCGCGAGCTCGCTCCGACGGGAATTCACGTCGTGCACGTCGTCCTCGATGGGCTCGTCTGGAGTGAGCGCTCGCGCGCGCGATTCCAAGCCGTCGAGGCCGAAGCGATGGCACCGCACGCGATCGCCGCGACTTACCTCGCCTTGATCGATCAGGAGCGCTCCGCGTGGACGCATGAGATCGACCTTCGCCCATGGCGAGAACGCTTCTGAGGAGATGCAAGATGAAGCTGCGAGCCGACTACGACAAGACCGAACTGGTGCATTTCGCGCATACCACCTGGGCGCCATCCCCCGAGCCCGCCGTCATGCGCAAGCTCCTCGAGCGCGAAGGCGGCGAGGTCGCACGCGCGACATCTATCGTGCGCTATGGCCCGAAGAGCGCGTTCCCGGCGCACGTCCACGACGAGGGCGAAGAGTTCCTCGTGCTCGACGGGATCTTCAGCGACGAGCATGCGAGCTACCCTGCCGGCACCTACGTCCGAAATCCGCCCGGCTCGCGCCATCGGCCGTTCTCGCGCGAGGGATGTACGATCTTCGTCAAGCTCCGCCAATTCGCGCGCGGCGATGGCGCGCGAGTCGTCGTCGCGCCCGACGACGGTTGGTCCGTCGATGCCAACGTCGCAACGCAAGAGCTCCATCGGTTCGGCGAAGAGCACGTGATCTTGCTTCGAATCGCCGCTGGAGGGCGCGTCGTTCTCCCGAAGGATGGCCGGGGTGCCGAGCTTCTCGTCGTCTCCGGCTCGATCGAGCTCGAGAGCGCAACCTGCCCGCGCTGGACGTGGCGTCGCACGGCAGCGTCGAGCATCGAAGTCTCTTCGTCCTCCGGCGCGGTCGTTTGGCTCAAGCGAGGACACTTGAGCTCGTGAGCGCTCATCGCTTCAGTCGCCGAACGTGCGACCGACGATCGACGTCGATTGCGTCGCCTATCGCGTCACGATGAATTCGACCGGGACGCTTCGTACACGACGAGAAGACTGTCAGCTTCAGTGAAGCGGGGCCTTCAAGTCCTCTGGCGCCGAGAAGTGTGCCTTTCGTTCGACTCGGGCAACACGAAGATCGTACTCCGAATAGTAGCGCTCACGGCCAGCTCGCTGCGCCGCCAAGTGCTCGATGTTGCCGCGAAACGCCGCGACGGCGTCGAGAGACGACCAATAGCTCACGGTGATCCCGAGGCCGCCGTCGTCGCGAGCGCTGCAATGGCCCAAGTACCCAGGCATCTCGCGGACCAGCACCTCCATCCGCGCCGCGGCCTCAGCGTAGTCGGGGTGTTCGCCCGCGAGGCGACTCGTGAAGATCACTGCGAAGCAAGGCGCCTCGGGGATGCGCTGCTCGATCGGCGCGTCGAGCGGCTGGCCGATGCACTTCGCGGCGGTCGTGACGCGCGCTCCGTCTCCGCCTCGGCTTGCCAGCGGCGGAAGGCCGGTAAGTCGTAGATGGCCTCTACCCATGCACGCGTCACCGGACCGACATCGAGCCTGTGGCTGCTCACTTTCTCGTACGCGCAGCGCAGTTTGCGGATGCAATGTCTCCCGCAGCGCGCGCCGAGCGGGAACGACTCCGCTCAGCGAGGGCGCAGCCCTTGGCAGAGCAGGGAAATGAACCGAGCCAACTCTAAAGAGAATGGCGACGAGAAGAGCGAGCAAAGAGAAGGCAATCGCGATGCGCTTCTTTGCCTTGCTCTCGAAGGTCCTCCTGAAGATCGCCTTCAACGAAAAAAGTTCCGCATCTCAGTCGCAGCGGCTAGCACGTTCAGGATCGCAGGAGATGGGATCCGGTAACTGGTGCGCGAAAGGGGCCCTTCTCCGGATCGTCGAGTGAGCAAACACTGCCGTTTCTTCCTCACATGAAAAACGCTCGTGCGTTCGGGGCTGCGGACGAAACGGCTCCGCGCGCATCACGAATGGACGCACGCTCGGACAGGGACTATCTCAGGATCACGTCGTCCAAGAAGTTACTCGTGTCACCGGCGGGATCAGCATTCAAGAAAGTGATCTTGGTCGCGTTCGAAGCCGCGACGAACGACACGCTGAACGGCTTCCACACGAGCGTGTTCGTGCCTGCGCCATCGCTGTTCGCCGCGGTGAGGACGAGATTGTCGTCGACGAGCGTCTTCACCGTGGCCGACGTGCCATAGATGCTCAGAGTCGGATGCACCGCATTGCCGACCCAAAACGAGAGCGTGTAGCTCGCTCCTGCGACGGTCGTCACCGTTTGCGACACGCCTGTCTCTTTGGTGCCGTTCCCCGTTAGATCGAGGGATTGACGGCACGAATGCGCCGGAAAGGTGATTCCGTTTTCCGAGAAGAACGTGCTGACGACGCTGACGTTTCCCGTCTGTCCAACGACCGTCCAACCTGCGAACGTCTCACCGGTCGCATAGAACGGGAAGCCTCCGTCCGGAGCGACGGGAAACTCGAATCCGCCATTCGCGATGAGGAGGCCAGCGTCAAACGCCGGCGCGGTGCAGAAGTCGACGGCAGTATCGGCTCCCGCATCTTGGATCGCGCCAGTGTCCGGCGCGTCGTCGATCGTCGTGTCTCCCGTCGCGTCGGTGAGAGCGGCGTCCCGATCTCCGTTGATGGACGCGTCGAGCACGGGAGTCGGCGCACCGTTGTCCGAATCGCATGCTTCGGCGATCAAAGCGAAACTGAATACGGCAAACGCGAAAGACAACGATCTCATTGGGGTGGACGATACGGTCGCGTCGAACACGCTGCAACGCGCAAAGTGCTTACAAACTGCGTCGCCCGCAAGCGGGACCGCGCCGCTCATGTCGGTCATTCGTGGCGCGTCAGCGACGACGCCTTTGCGAATGTGATCCGCCGTCGTGCTCAATCCATGCAGAGCCAATAGCCGTTGCTCTCGAAGCGACGGCCGATGAGCTTGCCCTTCTTGCATGTGTCCCAACCTTCCGCCCCTTGGGAGGTCGCGACCCCCTTTGCGACGGAATAGACAGTGGCCTGATCGGCGACGACGTTGCCGACATAGAACCCGTGATTGATGAGATCCGTGCGGACGCAAAGCCAAAAACCGGCGGCCCCATCGAGCTTGCCCATGTTCGTGTGGCCCTTCGGGCAGTAATCGACGGTCGCGGTCTCGAGCGTCAATGCGCCGTAGGCGGTATCGACGATGTCGAAGAGCGCGGTGCTCCCGCGAACCGTGCCGACGAACGCTTCAGCGCCGGGAGCTCCCGCCGGAACGGGACCAGGCAAGTGAATCAAGGCTCCGTCTGCGCTTGCGATGGAGAGATGAACCTTCGTTCCCTTCACGGGATCGCTGCCGAGCGTCGGCATGGCGACGAACTTGCCAGTGGTCGTGTCGAGAATCTCTGGAGCGGTCCCCGCAACGTACGCATCGGTTTCGACGGCCTGCGTGTAGTAGCGATTGGCGACGAACACATACTGGCCATCGTTCACGCTGAACTGCCCAATGACGAGCGGCGTCGTGCTCGGAAAGTAGATCGGCATCCCCGGCTCGCGCGTATTCGTTCCTCCGGGGAGCGCTCCGTTGTGCCACACCGCCGTCGATTTCGCGGGGACGAGATAGCGACCGAAGGCCTGAAAGCGCGCGTCAGACGCCTTTATTTCTTCGTACTGCGCCGTGCGCTGACCGTCGCGTGTGAGGACTCCCGTCCCAAGACCCTGACCTTCGGGCACGGACCAATACGTGAAGTACAAGACGCCAGCGCCGCCATAGGCGAGCGTCTGCATGCCCTCCCATTGTTTTTCAGCCGCCGTCGTCGTGGGATGGCCCGGGAAGTCGACCGACTGGATGAATTGCCAGAAAGGAATTCCCGCCGCGAGCGCATGCTTCCGCATGATCTCGAGATCGACGAAAAAGGCGCCCGAAAAGGAATCCGTCAGAAAGGGATAGTGATCGTAGCTGACCACCTTGGGCTTCGCGGCCGCGAGATAGTTCGCCACGTATTCGTCGTAGCTCGGCGTCCCTAGCTGAGCGGTCGACGCGTAGCTCGGGAGCAAGTTCACGAGCGCGTAGTGCGCGGGATCACGCGCCTGCAATCCTTGCACGGCCTTCGCCGCGATCGTGAAGGGCGAGCTCGGCTCGTCGACGACGAAGTATCCCGCGACGCCGGGAATGTCTTTGTAGTCCTTCACGATGCCATCGAGATTCGCTTCGAGATCCTTGTCGACCTGCACGTCGTACATGCGCGTATCGAGCACGATGGCGTCCATGCCCGCCGTGACCGCGAGCGCGATCATCTGCTTGTTGTACGTGACGCTCGTCGTGTCGCCTTGGCAACCAAAGCTCGCGGTCGTGATCCCCGCATTCTTCATCTCGTCCATGCGCTCTTGCGTCACGTAGCCGGCCGGGAGGCCACACCACGCGCCGATCAAGAAGCGGCCGGTCGGAAGGGGAAGGGGCGCGGCGTCCACTCCGCTCGATGCGTCCTCGGCGGGGCGCCCTCCGTCGCCTTGGGGAGTGGTCTTCGGGAACTCCTCATCCGTGCTGCAGGCAATGAAAAGGATCGCCGCGACCGCGAGAGCTCCGAGGCCCGCAACGAGCCCACTTCTTCGTATCCGCATCGTCCTTGTGTGGCTCATGTCGAGCGTGCGCGCACCTACAAAGGACGCGCTCCATGAAAATGTTCGCGGGCGATCGGACCTCGCGTCTCAATTTCTCTCCGAGGTGCACGCGCGCTAACGCCGTGTTTCCGTCCGCTCTCTTGGTGGGTGTCGAGAACGCGAGCGCCGCAAGCACGGGAACGAGCGTATCGGTGCGGGCGCCCTCACGCTCGGCGCTTTCGACGAGCCAGTAGGCGTACGGGACTTTCTGATGGTCGCGAAGCTCGTGCGTATTCTCGGCGCCAACTACGAGATCGAAGATCTGACGCAGGAGGTCTTCTTTCGCACGCTCACGCGGCTCGACCGGTTGGAGAATCCAGAGGCGCTCGGCGCTTTCATGACGTCGATCGCCGTCGTCGTGGCGCGCGAAAAAATTCGTGCGCGGCGCCGAGCGCGTGAACGAGCGCCCGGATGGTTTCCCGCTTCGAGAACGACGGAAAACCTTCGCCGCAGATCAGGACGCAGCGCGCCGCATTCCACCACCGCGCGGAAAGAAGCAGAGACTCACGTTCGAAATGGGGCCGACATACCGCCTTCGCATTGGGGACTCCGGAGGACCGACCGTCGTCGTGGAGACGGGAAACGTCTCTCGTGTCTCGAGCGCCATGCACCCTCCAGCCGCATTCGGGATTCGTCTTCCAGACGACTACGGCAACGTCGTCAAGCGTCGCTATCAACTCGTGACGCAGATCAAGGTGTGGGCGCCGTGACCGTTTGCAGGTGATGTAATTCCATGAAGCAAACTACGGTTTCAGGCGATGCTCTGGACGGCGACCGCGCCACTCCACTTCAGGTTTTGGGCATGCGCGTGGGCGGTTGTGCTACGTGCTAGCGTAATGAAGCGCTCAGGGGTTGGGGTCGCTCACGGCCCGTTGGTCGTGTGCTCGGGATGGGGTCAGGTTTCCGTCGGAGGTTCATTGTGAATCGGTGGGTGCTCGGCGGCTTCCGGCCGCTCGTTGGGATGCTCGTATTGGTAGCGATGGGATGCGCGGCCACGCCCTCTATCTCGCCGGATGGCGGAGTCAACGATCCCTCCGACGGCGGCATGGACGAGATGGATGCCTCGGACGCGGACGGAGACACGGCGGTCGTGAACGACGGCGAGGGGTTGAGCGTCGGTGCGTTCCACGCATGTCACCTCGCGGCGGGGGCCGTGACGTGCTGGGGAGAGAATGCGGAGGGGCAGCTCGGAAACGGATCGAAGGACAACAAGCCTTTACCGACTCCCATCGCTCCTGCGAGTGGAAGCGCCGCGTCGGCTTACAAGGCGGTCAGTGCCGGTGGAGCTCACACCTGCGCTCTGACGGTCGCGGGAATGGTGGTTTGCTGGGGGAATAACATTGCGGGCCAGCTCGGGACCAATGCGAGTACCGGTTCGAGCGTTCCAGTTTCGGTCGACGCCGCGGGCCCGGCGACGACCTATGCGAGCATCGCCGCGGGCGACAACCATACGTGCGCGCTCACGACGACAGGAACCGTTCACTGCTGGGGCCAGATTCTTGGAAACGCCAGGGTTCCAACGCAAATTCCGACGCCTGAGGGCAGCATCGCGAGTCCAAAGTTCGTGGCCGTGACCTCGGGGGTGTCGCATTCGTGCGGGCTCGCAGAAGGCGGCGCCGCGTACTGTTGGGGCAACAACGGATCGGGTCAGGTGGGGGACGGTCAAACGGGCGTGTCCGCGCCCGCGCCCAAGCGCGTGCAGTCGAGTGTCGACGGAGGCACCCTGAGCCTCGCGAGCCTCTCCGCCGGAGACGCGCACTCGTGCGGCCTCACGACGGAAGGCACTTCGCTGTGCTGGGGCGGCCACGCGAACGGCGCGCTCGGCGATGGCGTCACCAACACGACGACCGCTCCACTTCCCCAAGCGGTCCTCGGACCGGGGGGCGGTGCTGCGCTGACCTTCACGACGCTCGTGGCGGGCCATCAGAACACGTGCGGACTCATGAGCGACGGCAAGGCGTATTGCTGGGGCAGCAATGATCACGCGCAGACGGGCACCGGCGACAATGGGGCCGCCGTCGGCTTCCCGACCGCGGTTGCGCCGCAAGCAGGAGGCGCAGCTCTCGAATTTGCTGTCCTCGGTTCGGGCCTGTTCTTCGCGTGCGGCCTCACGAACGACGGCAGCGTCTACTGCTGGGGAGACAACGCGTCAGGGCAACTCGGGGTCGGCTCGACGTCGACGACCCCGTCCAAAGTGCCCGTACGCGTCGGACCTCCGTAGCACTGTCGCGCGTGACGATCTCAACTTGCCTGTCGGCGAAGACGCGGCCGCTCTTGAATGGTTGAAGAGCCGAGGAGCGCATCTCGCCGTGAGCGTGCTCGCAACGAAGGTGCTACATTTGAGGGGTGCGCCAGCATGAAATCGACGAGGCGAGAAAGAAGCGAGCTGAACAGCGTCGGGCTACATGGACCGGTGGCAAAGTCAGTTCCTTTGCAGCGCTAGAAGAACTGGACCTCGACGCGTGGCTCGCGGTTTCGGGAGCCGAGCGCTTGCTCGCGATTTTGCCTCTCATGCTCGATGCGATGACACTCGGAGGTTACGATGGAGCTCCACCCAGACTTCAGAGATCTGCTGGCGGAATTCGTTCGCGCTGAGGTTCGATTCGTCGTGCTCGGCGGTTATGCCGTTGGGCATCACGCCAAACCTCGTGCGACCAAAGACCTCGATATCCTGATTTCCCGCATCGAGGGGAATCTCGCCCGTGCCTCGCAGGCCGCAGCGCAATTTGGTGCGCCAAAGTCGGTCGTGGAGGATCTTCTTTCGCTGCGTGCAGAAGAGATCGTCTACCTAGGTGTCCCCCCCGTTCACGTCGATATCATGTGTCGAGCGGATGGCATCGACACCGAAGAGGTGATCGCTCGTGCGGTCGTTGTCCATGTCGACGGACTCGACGTTCCATTCATTTCGCTTTTGGATCTCATCCAGAACAAGCGGGCGTCTGGGCGTCCACAAGATCGCGCGGACGTCGCGATCCTCGAAAAGGTTGAAGCAAGGCTCAAGTAGCGCAGCGCATCAGCGAGAACGGAGGACGCTGCACGCGTACTCACCGTCGGCACCGTCGCCGTGTCGTGTCCAGACGTCTCCGGAACTCAAAACGGCTTTTCCCGAATCGACGCGCACGACAAGATTCGACGCACGAGCTACTCGGCGGGTTGCGGTCCGATCACACGGTGCGACATCTGTGACCGCGACTTGTTCGGGCTAAGCGATGGGACGAATCAACTTGGCAACCGAGGGACCGACGCCGTCAACTCCCTCGCGCGATCCGCTCAATCAGCGCTTCGAGCTCGCCCACGTCGATGGGCTTTCTCAGCGCATGAGCCGTAGGCCCGAGCGATCGCACGATCTCCGCAGCGTCATGCCCGGAGCAGATGATCACGGGCAACTTCGGATTCTCTCGAAGTGCTTCTCGCGCGAGATCATGGCCCGAGTCGTCCCCGAGATTGAGATCCGTGATCAGCAGGTTCACGTTGTTCTCACGCAGCGCCGCTCGCGCGCTGGCGATGTCGCCCACCGCCACGATGCGGCGCTCGGTCGTGACGAGAGAGTCGGCGAACGACTCACGCACCAACTCGTCGTCTTCGACGTAAAGGATGACGAAAGAGTCTGCGGTCATGGCGGGCTCTGCGACATTTCACCGCTCGGGGGCGGGGCAGTCGAAGGATGTCAGCGTAGCAAAGCGGCCTGCGATGGAACTATTTGGTTTCCGATGACCAGGGGAAATTAATGTAGCTCTCGCGCGTGTCAAAACAGATGTTGCCGTACATCTTCAGATACGCCGCTCGCCGCGATCCATCGGCATAGACGGCGCCGGGATCAGCCGTATCGCGTTCATAGTCCGCGATATTGCTGCGGGTGAGGGCCATCGGCAGAATATCCATGGCCTGCGGGATGGATTTTCCTTCGAGCCAATCGGCGGCGTGCTGGCCCATCGCATAACCGAAGATGGAGGAAGCAAGGCTGATGCTCGCCTTGTAGGGACTGTCGCCTTTCTTGATTTCGACGACCGCTTCCTGCTCGCCGTCGATACCGCCCAGAAACTGATCTGCGCGCGCTTTGCCCGCTTCGCGGAGGGCGGCCAGCGCGCCGAGCACGACCGTGTCCGCGCCGAGCACCACATCGATATTGGGTTGTGCCAGTAGGATCGTTTTCATCGTGCGATACCCGCCGTCCTTGTCGACCGTCGCAGGCGAGATGTCGGCCACGATGGTCACACCCGGCAGTGTCCGAAGGGTATCGCGCATCGCCGTGAACCGCGGTGCAAGGAATTGCAGGCTGTCGTGTGTGAGCAACACTACCTTGGCTTTTCCGCCAGGCCGTGAACGGATGTAGTTTGCAGCCACTTCCGCCAGAACCTTTCCCGTCAGGTATTGGGGCGCGTTCAATACCGTCGTCGCGGGCGGAGGCACGACGGCGCCCACGTACGCGCCGGCGCCGATCATCTTCTTGAGCGACGGCGCGAGCGACGGCGGATCGATCGGAGCCACCACGATCGCACCCGTTCGATCGGTCGTCAGATCGCCGATCTGTTTGATCATCAGCGCAGGATCATTGTCGGCAAAGGCAACGCTGTAGCTGAGACTCCGCGCCCGCGCCGCGGCTTCGAGTCCTCGACCCGTGCCTTGCATGAATTCGCGCCGGTTGTCCTGTACGAAGACGAGCGTTCTCTGCAATCCAATGGGCGCTCTGCAGGAAGGCCGCGTCGCCTCGTACGCGGGCAACTTGATCGGCGTCGTCAGCCCCTCGCCGGCGGAGGCAAACGTCGTGAAGCTGAGACACGCGAGCGAAGCCATCGCACACCGTCGAAGTTTCATGCCGCGTCACCGGCATTCGCTGTAGCGAACACTAGCCGCGCCGCCGTACCGGGCGCGCGATTGATGTATTCTACCTGTGTCCGCAGCGCCGATGCCATCGAATGGATGATCTTGCTGCCGAGGCCCGTTCCCGTGGACTTCGCGTTTGGCGCAATCCCCACGCCGTCGTCCTCGACCGTCAGCTCGGCTTCGTCGTCCGAAAGGCGCTTCAGCCGCACCCGCACTTCGCCCGGCTTGTCTTCGGCATAGGCGTACTTGAAGGCGTTGGTGACCAGTTCCTGCACGGCCACGCCCAGGTTGACACTGGCGTCCGTGCGTAGCGAAATCGGCTCCAGATCGTATTTGAGGGTGGCCGTATGGCCTTCCTTCTTCATCGCCGTCTCGAAGTTGCTCAGCATGGCGCCCAGATAATCGTTCAGCGCCACGTTCGTCACATCGCCCGAAGTGTAGAGGCACTTGTGGATCAACGAGATGGCGTTGATCCGCGATTGCGTTTCGAGGAGCGCATCCTTTGCCGCCGGTTCGGTGACGGAGCGCACCTGCATCCGCACCAATACCCCGACGAGCTGCAGGCTGTTGGCCACGCGGTGATTCACCTCCGCCAACAAGACTTCTGCGCGTTCGCGCGCCATCGCGAGATCGGCGGTGCGTGTCTTCACACGTTCTTCGAGGCTCAGGTTGATCGCCTTCACCTCGTCGCGTGCGAGTCGCAAGTCTTGCGCGTTGCGGTAGACAGTAAAGGCCACCGCGCACACCACGAGGATGATGACCACGGCAGCGCCCGCCGAGATCCAGCGCAAGAGCGATGCATTGCGTTGCTGTTCTGCGCTGTCGAGATCACTGTTCTCGTCGGCGATCAAAATCGCGTTGTAGAGAAAGACATTGATCTCATCCATCAGCGCCTTGCCGCGATTGCGCTGGATCAACGCCATCGCCTCGGCGTCGCGGCCGGCGCTTTTCAGCGCAATGCTGGAGTCCATCTCGGCGATCTTTTCGGCCACCGCTTCCGCCAATCGCGGCAGCATGGCTCGGTTGGGGGCGTCGGTCGCGATCATCCGGGTCAGCTCATCGAGCTCGCGCGCTGCATGCGCCTTGGCCGTGTCATAAGGGGCCAGATAGATCTGGTTGCCGGTCAGAAGAAAGCCGCGCTGGCTCGACTCCTCGGTTCGCAGATGATCGCGTAGCTCCTCTGCGGTGATGCGGATCGAGCGCTGCATCGCAGTTTGTTCGAGCAGTCTGTTCCCGCGTTCCACGAGCCAGATGGTGGTGCCGACGATCAAGATGAGCGCCAGGAAGCCGATCGTCAGGCCCGTCCCCACGCCTATCGCCAACCGCCTTTGTCCGTTCATCGATCAAGTCTCAAAGGGATGGAAGAGCGCTCGCTTCGCCGTGCTTTGCGGCGAAAGCGTGATCTATCACCGATCGGGCGCCCGGCAAACGAGGCGGGAATTGTGCGGTGGGGGAGGGGTGGGCGATGAACTCGTTTGACGAGAACGCCGGCGAATCTACGCACGATGTCACTTAGCGCTTTCCGGAATCACCTCGAGCACGACGCCAGAACGCGCGCGGAACGAGCCACCGAATCCTTCCTCGGCCTGGCCAACCACACTGACTAGCGTAACGACGAATCGACCGTCGTCGCCGTACTCGTGCGCGATCTCGAGTGTATCGAGAGTGTCGCTGTGAGTTGCGATTTGAACACCCGCTACGTCATCGAAACGAAAGCGCACGACGTGATGTTTCGCGGTGCGGAAATAACCGCGCTCATCCACCTCTTTTGTTTTGGAGCATCGCGCATCAGAAACTCAAAGTCACGCTGGGTACGACGGCACGTGGAAGTCCCTTCCTCGGCTCGAGCTCGGAACCGAAATCATTGAGGTGCGAGTATTTCATCGCCTCTGAATATCGGCGTGTCCGCGAGGCTCCCGGACTGCGTTGAGAGGTAGGGCAGCTAAGGCGAGCCCGCATCGGGCAGGCACCCGCAGTAGGTCTGCGCGGGAAGGGTGTCTTCACATGACCACCCGCCGCTCGTGCATGTGCAGGTGAACCCGTCATAGCGATGCACGTCGCACGGGCATGTTCTGTAGACGGTGTAGCTGCACGAATCTTGGCCGGCGCAAGTGCCCTTTGGGAGATCCGTCTCCAAGATCGAGCCGAGCCCGCCATCGCTTTTCGGAGGCTCGGGACACGCACTCGCGTCGCTTTCCGTATCGTCGCCCGCGTCGCGAGCTTCATCGCCGGCGTCGCCCTTCGCGGTCGTGTCGCTCGAGTCGGAACAGGCGGAGAGCGCGGCAAGAGTGAGAGCAAGGATGATGAGTGACGAGCGCGGGATGATCATGTGTGGCCCCCTTTTGAAGTAACGATCGAATGCGTGCTCGTACTGGCAGCGTCCGGACGAACTAGCAAGGGGAGCGACGTAGTTGCTCCGTTGCCTCACTTCGCTCTCGACACTCGATGAGCCCTCCCGCCACGACTGTGGCGAGATTGCCGAGGGCGCGGGGAGCAAGAGATCGCATTCGGCGCCGCGAACGCAGCTGGCACGGGGCGCGCATAGCGGAGGTGACCGCTTCCGTCCTTTGGACAGAGCGTCGAGCGTGAGCGCCAGAGCCATCCCGGCTACGAGCGGCTCAGCGGCGAAAAGAGACCAATGATTAATCGATCCCTACTTCTTCTCCTTCTTGGTGCACTGCCCTCCGTCGTTGCGTGTGGAGGCGACCCCGCCAAGGAGGCGAACGACGCCCACAATGCCGAACTCAGCTCCGCGAGCAAAGACCAGCAGGCCGCCGCCGACAGAAAGAGCGATCGGCGTGAAGAGTCTGCCGAGGCCCAGCGCGATACGACGACCGCAAACGCGACGGGGAGCTCCGCTACAAAGGATCGGATCGGCGCCGACGCGAAGATGAAGGAAGTTCGCGACGTCTCACGAGCAAAGGCGACCGAGCGCCTCGAGAAGGCCGACGCGCGAGCAAACGAGCTCAAGGCGATCGTCAAGCGCGCCGGTCCCAAGGCGACTACCGCATCGCGAGACTCACTCGTCACGGTCGACACCCAGCGTGCGATGGTGAAGCAGAGCATCGACCAGCTCGCTGCCGTCACGAACGACGACTGGGAGCGCGCGAAGTCGAACACCGACTCGCAGCTCGATACCCTCGATGGCCTCGTGAAGAAAGCGGCCGACGAGGTAGAGAAGTTCAAGTGAGCTGACCGTTCGATCTTGGACGACCTGCTCATTGCCGCCGTGCGCACGGTAGTCGTCGGCGCGCGTTCCGGCTCACTCGTTCGGTCGCGTTGCCGGCGCTCGGCTGCGCGCGATGCGCGGTCGAGGAAACCTTCCACGACGGTGATGGCCTGCAGGAAGCTCGGCACGCTTGTCTCCCCCATCCTTGCGCGTGTAGCAGACAGACGATACGGATCCGTCAACTCGTGACGACCGATTCCACTTGCGCCGCATCACGCGCGACGAAGCGCCCACGCTTCGCAATCTCTTCGAGCTCTACGCGTACGACTTCAGCGAGACGATGCCGCTCGAGCTCCACGCGAACGGGCGCTTCGACGTTCCGATTGGCGATCAATGGTGGGACGATGCTCAACACTTTCCGTTTTTTATCCGAGCGAGCGAGAAGCTCTGCGGATTCGCGCTCGCTCGAAGAGGCTCGCGTGTGACTACAGATAGCAACGTGATGGACGTCGCCGAATTTTTCGTCATTCGCGGGGCGCGCGCGAAGGGCATCGGGGCCGCTGCCAGCCGACGCCGATCCATCAAACTAGTTGACCAGCTGCGCCCACCGCTCGGGCGCGCTCCGACTCGATCAGAAGATCGACGAATCGGCTCACTTTCGCGGGACGGAATCGCGTCGCGGGAAAGACCACGTGAATTCCCCCGCTGCGCAGCTTCCAATCGGGGCGCACGTGGCAAAGGCGGCCCGACGCGACATCTCCTGCGACGAGGTAGTCGGGCAGGACCGATACCCCGGCACCCGCGAGGACCGCGGCGAGGACGGCTGGCGTCGCGTTGGTCGCAATCGTGGAGCGCATGCGTACCGTGCGCTGCCCGTCTGCGGCGCGCGTGAATCGCCAGACAAGGGGCTCGGGCAACGAGATGTTCGCGACGAACGGCACCTCTGCGAGATCTTCCGGCTTGCGCACGCGCGCGAGAGCCCCCGAAAGCGCTGGCGCACAAACGAGCCACTGCTGGAATGTTCCCACTCGTCGCGCTTGGCGGCTCGATGCTGCCAGCCATCCAACGCGGATCGCGAGGTCGCTCTCCTGCTGGTTCGTGGCGCGATCGCTGAGATTCAAGACCACGTCGATGAGAGGGTAGCGGCGCGTCAGCTCGGTCACGACCGGCACGATCACGGTCGAGCCGTAGTCGAACGGAGCGGCGACTCGGAGCGTGCCGCGAGGCGTCGCGACTCCCTGCGCGAGCTCGTCGAACGCATCCGCGGATTCGCGCAAGATGACCGCGCACCGGGAGTAGAGCGAATGCCCAGCTTCCGTTGCTTGGACACTCCGCGCCGTGCGTATCAGCAGCGTCGTGCCGATCTCTTCC
>JAHFDV010000588.1 GCA_023248815.1 Myxococcales bacterium | reverse complement strand
TCGCAAGCACTCTTATTTGAACTTCTTCGATGGTGTGACCGGCACGCACGACGACAAAGGCCGTGACGGTGTAATCGTTCGCGCGGTCCTTGTCCGCCGTGACGACGACCGCAGTGACGAGACCTGTGTCTCGGATTGCTCCCTCGACTTCACCGAGCTCAACCCGCATGCCGCGGATTTTTATTTGGTGATCGCGTCGTCCTAGGAACTGAAGATTTCCGTCTTCTCGCAGCCTAACGACGTCACCTGTACGATACATGCGATCGCCTGTTCCTTCTGGATCGGGAAGGAAGCGTTCCGCCGTCAGATCTCCACGACCTGCATAGCCACGCGCAAGTCCGGTGCCCGTGAGATAGAGTTCACCCGACGCGCCAAGGGGAAGCTCTTCTAGTTTGGTGTTGAGCACGCGCAACTCTGTCTGGCGAATCGGTTTTCCAAGCGGAACAGCGTCCGGTACGACGTCCGAAGGCGACAACGTAAAGTAGGTCGAATCCCCCGCCGTTTCAGAAGATCCGTAAAGATTTAGGAGCGTCGCCAGAGGAAATGTCGCGCGGAAGGAACGCGCAAGCTTGGAGCTGAGCGCCTCACCGCTCGTCGTCCAATTCGAAAGGTTGGCGAGGCGGACGCCGGCATCTGGCACCGTTTCCAAAATCAAATCGAGGAGCGTCGGAACGACGACGATGCGAGTCACGGATCTTGCCTCGAGGAAAGAAACGAGACGATCTACGCTGGACATTGTCTCGTCCGAGACGACAGCAAGCGGTACGCCGGCGAGCAGTGGTCCAAGTATCTCCCAGATACAATCGACGAAGTTGAGTGACGTTTTATGAGCAACGACTTCCGTTGCGGAAAAAGGAAAGGCCTCCCACATCCACTCGAGACGATTCACTGTGGCCGCGTGAGTGGCGACGACGCCCTTCGGACGCCCTGTCGATCCTGATGTAAAAATCACATACGCCGCGCTCTGCGGATGCGTCGCCGAGACTTCGCTTCGCCTTACTGAAGTAGCCGTTGGTCGGTCCATGTCGACACGCGCCCAGCCCTCGGGACCGAATTCGACATCGGACTTCGAGACAATGAGTTGAACGCCAGAGTCTTCGAGTAACGACTCGTGACGAGCTGCCGGATGTCCGGGATCCAACAAGAGGAATGCGCAGATCGCGATGACGGCGTCGATGCTGCGAGGCAGAAGGATTGCGAGCGTTTCCCCTGCATCGAGCGCGATTTTTTCGCAGAGATCGCTTGCTCGTTGATCGAGTTCCGCAAATGTAATCTCGCCGCGATCATCGATGAGCGCCGCTGATTTTGCGGAGCTAGAGATGCGCGCTCGGTAGAGGTCGAGCAGTGTCTTCGTCGGGCCCAGGCGGGTCTCACCCCGCCAGAGCGCGAAGAGCGTGCTTCGTTGCTCCCTTCCGAGAATTTCGACATCACCGACCCGCGTCGCTCGTTCTTCGGCAAGCCCCCGCAGCGTTTGCTCGTAGCTTTCGAGAAACGCTTCGGCATGAGAGCGTGGTATTTGGCTGCTATCGTACACGAGCCGAATGGCGAACGACTCGTCCATCATTAGCGTCAGCGGGTAGTGAGTTCGCTCATTGCTCGAGACGCTATCGATGCGCAGAACGCCCGCTCGGTCCGCCTTCGCCAAGCTATCGATCGGATAGTTCTCGAATACGAAGAGCGTGTCGAAGAGCGGTTGACCAGCCGGCACCCGCGACTGGCGTTGCGCGTCGACGAGGGAGCAATGTTCATGTTCTCGAAGAGCAACATGTCGGACTTGAAGTTCGCTCAACCACTGCGGGACGGCCTTCGTTCTTGAGACGCTGGCGGCGAATGGAAGAGAGTTGATGAATAGACCTACCGTGCGCTCGACGGCGCGAAGCGGAGCCGACCGCCCGGATAGCGTAACTCCGAAGACGACTTTCTCCTCACCAGACAAGCGAGAGAGAAGCAAAGCGAGGGCGCCTTGCGCAATCGTGTTAATCGTCACGCGAAGTCTCTTTGCGCGCTCACGGATCTTTGAGGCGAGGCCGATCACGGCGGTGCTTCGGATCTCGGAGAACGTCGCTTGCATCGCTTCGTTGTCAATCGCGATTCCAACGTTTGTCGCGGATGTGAGATGCGAAAGCTCAGTGGAAAAATAGGCTTGGTCCGCCGATGTCGGTCGTCGACTGAGCCAGCGTTGGTAGGTCGCGAAGGAGGCCGTCGGTTTGAACTCGACGACACGCTCGGCGAGGAGAGCGTCGTAGGCAACGAGAACGTCTTCGATAAGAATCGCGAGAGACCAGCCATCCATGATCGCATGGTGAACAGTGAGGATGCACACACTCTCGTCTCTTGCGCGCGTAAGCATGTGCAAGCGAAAGAGTGGCGACCAGCCGAGCGCGAAGCCTTGCCGAAGATCTCGCTCGAGAATCTCTGTAGTCTCCTTGCGCTGCGCATCGGAGTCGAGACGTGAAATGTCGGTCCACGTGATGGGCACGTCAATCTCTCGCGAAAATACGACGACGGGCATCGGCAGGCCCTGCCAGTGAAGCGAGCTACGCAGTGCATCGTGCCGATCGACAGCGGAACGCCAAGCTTTCTCCCAGTGCGAGTGCACCATGGGCCCCTTCAGAGCGACGGAGACCTGGATGACGTATGCGTCGCTAGCGTTCTCCGTTGACGCAGAGTGGAAGATCATGCCCTGCTGGAGCGCGGCGGCTGGGAGGACTTCGGAGACATTCTTTCCGTCGTCGATGAGCTTGCGGAGCTCGAACTCGGAAAGCGGAGCATCTGGGAAGTCGGCACCAATCCATTCGAAGGTGCTCCCCCGTGCGGCCAGCGAAATCGCTTCGAGCTTCTCTCGGAAAAGACGTTCGAGGAGTTTGATGGAGTCTTCGCTGAAGCGCCCCGCTCCGTAAGCGATCGCGATCGACAGATCTTCTCCGATACCGACAGCGGTCACCTCGAGTTCGTACGCAGAGCGAGCATCAGGTGCCCGTGTTGCGCCAGCTGGCTCTAAGAAAGACCAATGCGCGGCGCCTTTGGTCGTCGCACCCCAGCGACCTAGATAGGTGAACATCACGTCGGCTACCGGCACGTTCAGCGGATCAGTCGCAAGGTGCTGGAGAATGCCGAAGCCCACGCCGCCGTTCGCAATCCCTGCAAGAGCGCGCTTTACGGCGATGAGGACATCTTTGACTGCCGCGTGTGGCTTGAGCTCCACCAAGATTGGGTAGAGCGCCGTGAACCAACCAACGGTGCTCGACAAGTCCAGCTCGTCTTCGTGCGAGAAAGGACCGCGGCCATGTCCTTCGAGGTCGATCATCAGCACGTTCAACTCGCGCCATTCGCTCAACGCCCAAGACAGTGCGCCGACCAGCATCTCTTGAGGACCGATGCGGTATCCCTTGAATCCGCCAAAGAAATGCGCCGCGGTATCACGCTGAATACGAAGCTCGAGAACCTGGGTTGAGCCGTTGTCACGAGAGCTCTGCGTATTGTCCGGCAGGAGCTGCTGACGAGCAGACCACGGCTTCTTTTCCCAGAACGTGCGCTCCGCT
>JAHFDV010000193.1 GCA_023248815.1 Myxococcales bacterium | reverse complement strand
GAGGGCACGCTCGATGATGGTCCACGGCTTGCTATTGCCGATGGATGCACTCCATCGACGAAAATCAGCCAGAGCAAAACCACCAAGACTTGCAGGGGGTGGACGCGTTGTCCAAGCTCCATGAGCTCGTAAAAAAAGCCCCCACGTGCTTCTTCTGCACGCGCCTCCAGAGCGGTTCGCCATTCGCCACACGACCGATGTCGGTGCAGAAGGTCGACGAGCGCGGCACGCTATGGTTTCTCAGTCCGAACGATAGCCAGAAAAATCGCGACGTCGCATCTGACGCGACCGTGCAGCTGCTCTTTCAAGGATCCGCCCACTCGGACTTCCTGACCCTCTATGGGAAGGCGACGTTGAGCCAGGACAAGGCGAAGATAAAGGAGCTGTGGGAACCGATCCTCAAGACCTGGTTCACCGAGGGAGTCGACGATCCCCGGATCGAAGTCATCAGCGTCGTACCCGACCGCGGCTATTACTGGGACAACAAACACGGAAGAGCGATTGCGCTTGCGAAGATGGTCGTTGGCGCGGTGACCGGAATCACTCTCGACGATTCGATCGAAGGAAAGCTGAGGATTTGAGTCGACGGCCGAATGGACGAGCGACGCCCCGAAGCCGCGCTCATGGGAGCGGCACTCTGATATTCCGTTCATTGGTGGACTCAGTGCCGACACGCCACGACGCGTGTCGAACACTGCGTCCCCGGGGGGGTACTATGGCGACGAACTCGCGAGTGCCCCTCGCTCGGAGATAGGTGGAGTTCATGCGGCGATGGCGGGTGCAGCGATGGCAGCGTGATTAATTGCTGCGCGTGATGCTCTCTGCGAACTTGGCGAGCTGTGCATCCAAACTTCGCTTTGCTCCTCGCATCGCTCGTGCCCCTCGCGCTCATCGGCGTCGACGCATTCTTCGCGACCAAGCTGACGTCCGAAGGCTACGGTCTACCTGCTGACGACGACGTCAAAGGCTCGCGGGCACGTCTCACCCCGTCGTGTAACCGCCGTCCGCAACGAGGGTAGTAGCCGTTGTGCTGCTACCGAAGGGTCAAGTCTTGAAGGTCTCACGTGGTTTGGACGAAGAAGCCTTCTCGCGCATCGTCGTGCTGTTCGAGAGCTCTCGATGGTCGGAAGCACCTCCGAGCGTCCGCATCTACTTCGCGACAGAGCTCACCGACATGCGCAACGGCATACGAAGGCCGAGGTTGCGAACTCGAGGTGGGGTCTACAGCGCAAACGCTTTCCAGGTGTCGCGCATCGAGTAGACGAACTTCGTGATGAGAGATGGCGCCACGGTAACGACCGCATGGAACCATCCCGCTGGAACGAAAATCATGTCGCCAGGCATCACTGTGATGCGCGTGGGGCGTGCGTCGACAAACCGAGGGAAACGCGTCGAGTCGACATTACGCGGATCCGATACAGAGCACTTTTGAAAGTCTCCCACTCGCTTGAGGGGCTGCGCGTAGAGAGCCTCCGCATCGCTTGGTGGAAAAAGCCAAAACTCACGAGGGCCGAAAGAGACGATCGCGAGACCATCGATGAGGTCACGATGAAGCGGCGTGATCGCCTGCGGGCCAGACAAGAACGTCTCCACGTTCTGAAACGAGCTCGGAAAGCCTTTCGTCGGGCCAAATTGAGCCTTCAGCTCGTCGGGCAATCTCTCTGAAAAACCCTGAACTATCTTGCCGCTGTCGCGTATCTCGGCGACTCGCTCTCCGAGCGTGCTGGATAGATAGGGGACGTGGCCAAAATCGTTCGCGAACGAATCGAGGGTCCAACGTTTTGCCGGCCAGTCGACATTCGCATCGCGGATGACCAAGGGGATCTTCGCGCGAATCGCTCGTTCGATGAGTGCTGGCTCCGCTTCACCGTGGCGCTCGATCACCGACTCGGCACCCTTCGGCCGCGCATCAAGAACGGCGAGAGACTTCCTGAGAGAGCTCGGCAACACCGCGAAATGCGCAAGGAGTACCGTCACGAGATTCTCATCGCCGGTCGCCGTCATTTCCTCGCCAGGCGGAAGCGGGAACGGGTCATGATCATGGACGAGTGCCGCGACCAAGAAGCTCCGAGAGGTGACGTTTGCCGACGCAGAAAAATTCTCTCCGTTGCCCGTAACGGCTTCGTAGCGCAGCCGGCCGGACTCGATCGAGACGCTGAAGGAAAGCTCGTCGAGATCCACCACTTTCACGCGACAAGACCCCTCCTGACCCTGGGCAATTTCGGGATCCACTTCAGGTGGAAGCTCACGAAAGACGTCCTCGATCAGCCGACGTCGCTCATCGTCGTTCAAGTTGCAGATCGCTTCTCGTGTCCAAAATTCCATGAAGCTCCCCCGGGAAATTTAGCTCAATATATAGCGCGTATTCTGGATTGTCTCGGTCGCACAGCTTTTCGCAGCGGGCTACGGCGCGTGCTTTGCGAGCACCCTCGCGCTCGTCGCGAAGGCCGAGGGCAGCTCACTCACCAACGTCGAGGTCGGAGCGGAGGTCGATATACTGAACGACGGCGTCACGTACGATCTCGCCGTGCGCTTGGTGGTCACGGCGGCTGGGGCGGATCGCGGGACGTTAGAGCACATCATCGAGAAGACGAGGCATGCTTGCCCGTACTCGCGCGCCACGCTCTTTCTGATGAGCAACGATGCAGTGACGGATGAGGTCATCCATGTCGATGGCGGCGGCCGCCTCGTGTGAGCGGGCGCGGCGCTCACTCCTTGGTGGTCCGCGCGACGACCTCGAATGTCAAAAGCGAAGCCGCCTTCGCGACGGGATGGGTGGGCTTGGCTTCTCCTCCGCCACCGGCTTCGTGCGTGTCGCGATGTTGATGGCGGAACGCGTCGCTCGTCCGCCACTTCTCGAACGCCTCCTCCGAGGTCCAGCGTGTCATCACGAAGTAGCGCGTCTCGCCTTCGATCGGGCGCAGCAATAGGAACTCCTCGAAGCCCTCCGCGCGATCTACGCCGCCGGATCGTGCCATGAAGCGGCGCTCGAGCTCCTCGCCTTTGCCTGCAGCAACCTCGATGGCGTTGATTTTGACGATCGACATCTGCCCATTCTAACAGGCGTCGCCGAGAGCGACTCGAGTCGATGACGAGCAAATTTTTCGATGTTGGCTTCTGTTTCGGTTTTCGGACTATCGCTTCGCGTCGCTCGTCCACTTCGCTTCGAGGTATCGACGCAGCGCGGGCGCGCGCGTGAGGGAGATCGCGTGCCGAAGAGCCGACCGCTCAGGATCCACATCCCCTCGCAAGACGGCGATGTGATCGACCACGACCCAGTACGGTGCATACGATTCGACGTTCGCGGTGGCGGCCGAAGCGAGTCGAGCTTCCGCCTCTTCATAGCGACCGAGCTCCGCAAGCGAAGCGGCGTGCGCAACGAGGGTCGCAACCGTCGGTGCATTTCGATTGAGCACCTCATACAGAATCGCGATCGCCGACCAAGGAGTGTTCCCGGAGAAGAGCCTCTGACAGTGCGCAGATTGAATGGCCGCTTCGAGTTGAAATGGACCAGGCTGTCTGAGCGATGCGGCACGAAGCAGCGTTCGTTCGGCCGAGACGATCGAGTCACGATCCCAACGTGAGACGTCGTGATGCGCGAGCGGCACGAACGCACCGGAGTCGTCGAAGCGAGCCTTACGACGCGCATGGCTGAAGGTCATTAGCGCCAAGAGCCCCAGGGCCTCCGGTTCGCTCGGTAGAAGGTCGGCTAAAAGACGCGCGAGAAAAAGTGCTTCTTCGTCCATTCGCTCGGCGCCTTGACCTTCGGCCGTCGATGACTCCGGCGTCTCGACGCCGAGGCTCCACCCAACTCCGAACGCTGCGTAAATACCTTCGAGGACCGCGTGCAGTCGCGGGGCGAGCTCCCGAGCGTCGGGCGGGTCGAACGGGACCCTCGCGTCACGAATCTTCTGCTTTGCGCGAACGAGACGCTGTCCCATCGTCGCCCCAGAAACGAAGAATGCATCTCCGATCCGAGCCGCATCGAGACCGAGCACCGTCTGGAGCATGAGCGGAGTACGGATCGCCGGATCGATGGACGGGTGGGCGCACACGAACATGAGATCGAGACGGTGATCCACGGCGGCGCGTCGCTCGCCATCCAGTGAGCACACCATTTCGGTAAGCGCGCCCGTCACGCGCGGGTCTTCCGCCGTCGTGCGACGACGTGCTCGCTCTCGAAGCCTGTTTTTCGCAACGACGGTGAGCCACGCTTCGGGCGACTCTGGAACTCCGTCCGTCGTCCAGCGTTCGAGCGCTTCGCGGAGCGCATCACCGAGCGCGTCTTCTGCGGCTTCGATGTCTCGAAAGCGATACGCGAGCATCGCCAAAAGACGTCCATAGGCCTCACGAGCGACGCGCTCGACGGTGCGAGTTACTGCGATGTCGTCGACGACCAATCAGTCTCGCGGGGGCGGCGGCAAGACGGGTCGGACTTCCGTGCGACCGGCCTTGGTGCTCGGGCTCTTCGTCGCCCACTCGAGCGCGACGTCGAGATCACTTACCTCGACGATGAAATATCCGCCGAGGTGCTCCTTCGCGTCGGGGAGCGGGCCGTCTTGAACGTGGCGTTTGCCATCCGTCACCCGCACGCTCGTCGCCGTGTGCGGTGCTTGAAGCCCATTGCCGCTGACGATGACGCCGGATTCGCTCAGCTCTTTGATGTAGGCATTCCAAGCGCCCCAATAGGCGGGCGCTTCTTTCGGGCTCTCGCGTCGCGCGATCTCGTTCGTGGATTCATGAAAAATGAGCATGTATTGCATGATGGGCCTTTCGGGAGGGTAGGAGCCACAGCGCGTGACTCGCAATACTGATGCGCGAGGAGCGCTCATTTCGACAGCCGCTCCAACTTTTTTGGAACTCAGTCCACGCGGCCCCCACTTTCAGGCGGGACGGCAAGATGACGGTTCGTACGAGGATTCGATCAGAAGTTGAATCCGAGCTCTGCGGACAAGCTCACGCGCGGCGTGGCGACGATGCCGTCATTGCCTCGTCCGAAGAGCGCGCCGCCGCGGCCGCGGAGTCCGAAGTAGACGCGCGAACCGAGATCGTAGCGCGCTTCGGCATGAGCAAAAGCGCCGGAGACGAGAGCGCTACTCGCGCGCGTCGTTGGATAGCCCGCTTGAATGAGGCGCTCGCTGTCGTCGCGGACGAACTTTTGATGAAAGTACTCTGCGCTTGCGCCAACGCCGAGCTCGAAAGAAAATCGCCCGGTGAGAAAGCGGCGTGCGAAGAACGCATCGGCGCCGATCCACTGCATGTCACCGGATTCGAGCGTCGTCGAGTTCGTGCCGATGCCCCCATAGGGGCCGACGCCGAGCGTCCATTTTTCAAAGTGGTGACGAAAAGTGACGTGCGCGGAGTTGCCGAAGTCGACGAGGCCGGACGTGCTCACTCCGTAGCCCAGCGAAAGCTCGTTGATGCGTTCGAATGCGTCTCCGCCCTTTTCCGCGAGCACTTCTTCGTTCATGGGTCGGAAGTCCTCGCCGCTGAGCGCGCGCGACTCGCCGTTCCCTACGACGACGTCGGCCGCGCCACTATCGGATCCGCCGCGACGCTGAATGACGTAGCGGCCCGCCGGCAATGAAAGCGTGATCGAACGTTCGGCTGCGCCCCACACTTCGGCGCGCACGGTGTGCGAACGTGGCGAGTAAACGAGATAGTACTTTCCGCCGCCTTCCGGAAACCGCAGTGCGCTCGAGCGCGATGGCTCCGTGAGCATGAACGGCGCACTCTCTTTGAGGTCGAACGATGCCGACGGGCGCTGCAAGGTGCCTGAGCCTCGTGCCGACCGCAGGAGTGTCTGGTGGTAGGCGAACGAATACGCTTCATGGAGCGAGACGCGACCATCGCCGTCGCTATCGCCCGCTCCGCGGAGAGCATTCACGAAGTAGTGCGTGAAGATCGATCCCTCGAGATCTTCCGACTCCTGAGAGCTCTCGCCATTCGCAGACGCATGAATCCACACGGCGCCGCTCGCGTCGTCTCCGGGCTGCAAGGAGACGTCGAAGGCGGGCTCGAGAGTGACGCCCTTCTCGCGCACGAGCTCCGTGCGGCAGGCATCGGTCACCGCCATTCGCAAATTCGCGGGAACGGTGCCGAGACGTTCAGCGAGCGTCGCGCGGGCGAAGAGACCATCTTGGAGGTGAAGATTCTGGCGGTCACCGTGGCCGCTGAAATAGAAGAAGATCGACACCTCCTCCGGGCGATGTGTCGCCGCGAGAGTGCGAGCTTTGGCGAACGCCGCGTCGAGTGAAGCCGTCGTTGCGTCGGAGACGACGATGACGCTCTCTTTTTTTACGCCACCGATCGAAGTGAAGACGTCGCTGACGCGGCGCGTATCGCGTTCGGTGAAGTGAAGCGGCTTTTCGTGATCGAGCCCGCGACCATACTGCGCCGTGATGAGAATGCGGAGAGGCTCGGCTTGCGCCACGCGCGGCAAGGCGCTGATTCCGAGCGCAAGAATCGCCGTCGAAAGAATCGACGCAAGAGAAAGACGTTGGGCACTACGCGCTCGCACGCATCACTCCTTCATGCGCACGCGCAAGGCAGTTACACCGGCTGTCGACTTCGTGAGCTTCACCTTGACGATGTCTTCTTCTTTTCCGAAAACGATGCGGCCACGGATGCCGTCTTTGTCGACGCGCGCCGCCGTCGGCGTGAGAAAGGATCCGGGCTCGCAGTCTTTCGGACCGAAGAGCGTCGTCCACGATCCATCTTCGGCAAGGATGCCGGCTTCGTAGCGCCCACGCTCGGGCACCGACAATTCGAGAACGAACTTGTCGCCCGCGCTCACCGCAACGTCGCTGGTGACGCGCTCTTGCGCCGCGCCGTGATCGACGACGACGGCGAGACCTGCCGAGCCTTTGCTCGTGATGTGATCGCCTTTCGAGAGACCCGTCTGCGTCGAGATGCCGACGAAGAGCAAGATGCCTGCGGCCGCCAGCATCGCCGCGTAATTCCATGATTTTGCGAGGCCACGAATGCGCTGGTCGAACTTTTTGGATTTCGCTCCGCGTTCTTCGCGTTCGCTCGCCGTCGGAAACGCGATGGCAGGGGCGGTCGTTGCCGTTCTTTCTTGTTGCGCGCTCTTTTCGGCTTTCTCGGCCAGCGTCTTCGAAGCGAGAGCCGCGAAGAGAGCGTCGCTCGGGAACTTGGCGCTCTCCCGCGCAATCTCTTGGCGGAGCTGCTCGACATAAAGCGTGCAGGGTTCGCAGTGCGCGATGTGCTCGGCGTCGACCTCGTCGGATTCGCCTGCAGCGATGGCGTCGAGCCGATGGGCGGGGGGATGCGTGATCATGAGGGAGAAAGAGTGAGGTGGCGGATGAAGAGGTTCGCGGATCAGTGAGGTAGGGCCGTGCGTGCGCGTTCACGAATTCCTTGAATGCGCTTGTTCACGGTAACGCGAGAAACGCCGAGTGAATCGGCTGCCTCTTCCTGCGTGAATCCATCGCGAAAGACAAGAATCGAAAGCGTTCGTTCATCGTCCGTCATGGTTTCGAAGAGACGCCGCAGGCCGCTCCACAAGTCACAGTCGTTGCTCGGCGCTGCCAAGGTTTCGTCGAAGAGCTCTTCACCGTTCGGTTTTCGCTTGGCTCTTCGTTGATGATCGATCGCGATGCGCGTGGCGACGACATAGAGCATGCGGAGCGGTTCTTCGATTTCGAGAGAGACTTCGGAAGAGAGGATGCGCGCGAAGACATCATGGAGCGCGTCTTCGGCGAGAGCGTCGTCGCGCAAGATCGCTTTGCAGCGCTTGCGCACGAGATGACCGAAGCGCGCGTACGCCTCGGCCACACGCACGCGAAGAAGCCCATCGTCCACCTTGGTGGAATACCGGGCCTCTCCGCTCTCGGGCAACTCAGTTCGCGGGGCAGGGCCAATCCGCGGGGACGGGCGTAGGACGCTGATAGGGATAGCCGGCGGGGCATTCGCCCACGTAGCCCGTGCAAAGGCCGACGTATTCTTCGGTGCACGTCGACTTGCGAATGACGACGGTTCCGTCTGGGGAGCACGTGAACGTGCCAGGCTCCGTCGGATAATCAGTGAGCTCCTTGCCGGGTTGTCCGGGCGCCTCCGTGCTTGGGAGTGGCGGCTCTTCGCTGCTGGGGCTGAGACCGCCGCCCGACTTGCACATCATATCGGCGAACTTCGGATCGTTCGAAAGCGGCAGGTTGAAGAGCGTCGAGATGGGCAATGCGTAGAACGGACGCTCGCACTCCTTTTGCGCTACAGGGTCGCTGCACGAAGCGTCGCTCCCCGAAGGAGCCCCGCCAGAAGAATCGAGCTGCTCGCCACCGCCACACGTCTCGGCGAGCTTGTCGCACTTGTCGTAGTTGGAGACGTAGATGTTGTAGCCGTTGCTGAGGCCGTACTGCGCCACGAGCGTCGCGGGAATCGTTCCTTCGAGATAGAGAAGGCCCATCGAATCGTTGGCGCCGACGATGCGGTCGACGAAAGAGGTCGCGGAATCGTCGACGAGGTCGAGCTTGCCGTTGCCGTTCAGATCTTCGTACGCAACGAGCGAACCGACGGCCAGGCGGAAGGTTCCGCTACCGGCTGCCTGCGGTTTGGGATTGCTGCCCGGCGTGTTGGTGCTCTCTGGAGTACTCGGCTCCTCTTCGCCTGGAACGGGTGGTTCTTTCACCTCGTGCGCCGTCGCGTCGCTCATCACGCTTTCGGGCGGAGGCGAGAACAGTTTCACGGCGAAGCGCGACGGAAACTGCGGCTGCACGGGAAGATCGAGCGCGATGTCATAGCGGTGATCATCTGCGTCGCCGCTCTTCGTCCAAAGTACGGCCACGCGAACGCTTGCGGCCGACGTGAAGCCGGTGCTCGCTTGCGTGAGCTCACCTTGGAGAACGGCGATGGGCGCACCGTCATCGGGCTCGAGGTTGCCGCAGCCGGTGACGACGCCGATCGAGGACGCGGCGAGGAGGGTCGAGAAGAGCGTGAAGCGAGGAAGAAGTGGAAAAACCATGGGGGATGAGTCCTTTCACCAGGGTTAACGAAGGCAGTGCGAAGGTTGTAAACCCGAACCCGAAAAAAGCTCGTCCATGAACGAGAAGGCCCGACTCTCCTCACGATTTCATCTGCGCTCGGGCTTCTCGTCGCTTGCAGCGATTCAGACGAGCAGGATCGGAACGCCCCCGCCGAGAGCGATCTAGCGGGCGAAAAGGCCGTACAAAAATACGATCGACGTCGTCACGAGAAGCGCGTCGATGCGGTCGAGCATGCCGCCGTGGCCCGGCAGGATCGTCCCCGAGTCCTTCACGCCGAAGGAACGTTTCAAGAGCGACTCTGCGAGATCGCCCGCCTGCCCGAGAGCACCGGCCACTAGCGCGAGCGGAAGCGAGCGCTGGATGGGAAGCTCTTTCAAATACCAAAAGCTCGCGAGACACGCGCCGAGCGCCACGCCCGCAAGCCCGCCGATCGATCCTTCGATCGTCTTCTTCGGCGACACCGCCGCATAGAGTTTGTGCTTTCCGAGGAAACGTCCTGCGAAGTAGCCGCCCGTATCCGAGAGCCACGCGCACATCATCGCGAGAACGACGTAGCCGGGCGCGACAAACTGCGTTCCGAAGTCGCGCTTCATGATCGCGAGAAGCGTCATCGGCACCATCACGAAGAGCGGACCCACGCTGATCGAAAACGCGCGAATCGCTGCCGTAGAAATGTCTCCCAAGCGAACCAGCGTGAAGAGCGGCCCGAGCAGGGGCAGAACGACGACGATCGCGAAGAGCCAGCGCTCGAGCGGAACACCGAACGGCTGGAAGAAGAGCAGGCACGCGATGAGGAGCGAGAGAAGCGTGCCGAAGATTTGACTCGGGCGATCCCCGGGATGCGTCATCCCGAAGAGCTCGAGCGTGCCGATCAAACCGACGAGCGTCGAGAGCCCGAAAAATGCGTTCGCGGGCGCGTAGTAGAGAATTCCGAGAACGACCGGAAGAAGGACCAGCGCCGTGATGACACGGAAAATGAGATTTTTGTTTGCGC
>JAHFDV010000587.1 GCA_023248815.1 Myxococcales bacterium | reverse complement strand
AAGCAAGGCGATCAGCTGACGGCATTGAGCGAGGAGCTTGCCGTCGTTCGACCAGAGCTCGCGCAACTCTTCTGTGTATCCTGCATCCGCCCAGCCCGAGCGCACGGTGACGAGGCCGTATTCGCCGAGCACCGCATGCTCTTGCGGCAACGCGTCGAAGAAGTTCACGCGAAAGTCGATGCTCGCAATGGGGCGAGGCGCATCGAGCTTCGCGAAGCCGGCGGCGGGGGGGGCATCGAGCAAGAACGCAGCAACGGGGGCGTCGATGATCGAGGGCTTTCTCGTTCGCAGCCAGATCGAGATCTCCGCCGTCTTCGACGATGAAAAAGGGAGGTTTCCGAACGGACGAAAGTCGAGATTGTCGAGAAAGCGCGGCAAGCCCGGAAGCCCTTGCGAGATGGGCGTCAGCGACCCTGGCGACGGCGCGTCGGGACGAACGCGTTCGTTGTAGACGAGCGCATCATTTCGGTCTTCTGCGAAGCTGCCCGTGAAGAACGCCACGACTTTTCCTTCGGACTTCATCTCGCCACGCAAATGCGCGACCCGTGATCCGACACGAACGACTTCGGTGACGATTGCGGCGACTCCTGGGGGCACCGGCGCGGGAAAATGCATCGTGAGACTTCGCGGACGGAAAGAGGGCCTTCCGAGTCGCAACGTCATCGCGCGGATCGCCGCTCCTGCAACCAAGCCTCCGAAGAGGCCCCTCCCCTGCAGCCACGTGTCGTCCGCCGTCAGGACGCTCATATCTTCGGTAGAAGGACTGACAAATTGGTCGAGGTAGCTCACGCGCCCAACGCTAGGGCGCCGGGCCCCAATCTGGTACATAAAAAGGTGATGATTCCGCTCGTTACCGCCGTTCGCGATCTTGGCCGATTGCGCGAAATCACGACGGTGCTCGTGCGCCACGGATTCGGCGAAGTCGTCATGCGCGCGCGCTTCGTGAAAAAGAAGGGCGACCCCGGCTCCGCCCTCACGCCGGACATGCCGGAGCTCACCGAAGAAGACGCAAAGACGGGTGAAGACGAGAAGAAGCGTGTCTCCACCTACGAACGTATTCGTCTCGTTCTCGAAGAGCTCGGCCCGAGTTTCATCAAGCTCGGTCAGATCGCGTCGACGCGTACCGACGTCTTGCCTGTCGAGCTCACGCGCGAGCTTCGCAAGCTCCAAGACAGCGTCCCTCCCACCCCCGGCGAAGAGATCAAGCGCGCCGTCGAGGCGAGCCTCGGTGGGACCATCGAGAGTATTTTCGAGACCTTCGACCTCAACCCGCTTGCCACGGCTTCCATCGGTCAAGTGCATCGCGCGACGATCAAAGACGAGGCTGGCGCCATTCACGACGTCGTCGTCAAGGTGCAGCGTCCCGGCGTTGCAACCACCGTGCAGCGCGACCTCGAGATTCTGCACATGATGGCGGCCGGTCTCGAACGCGCCGTCCCCGAGACGCGCATCTACTCACCCGTTGGCCTCGTGCAGCAATTCGATCGCTCGATTACGGCGGAGATGAACTTCTCGCTCGAGGCCGAAAACGCAGCGCGGTTCACGCAAAATTTCGCGGACGATCCGAACATCCGCTTCCCCAAAGTCTACAAGAACGCCTCTTCGAAGCACGTCCTCACGATCGAATACTTCGACGGCCGGAAGATCGACGTCGCAATTCGTGAAGGCGCCAACGGCAAGCTCGTCGCAAAACGCGCCGTCGCGTTCGTCGTGAAGATGATCTTCGATGACGGCTTTTTTCACGCTGACCCGCACCCTGGAAACATCATCCTCATGGGCCCGAACGAGGAGCCCGTCATCGGTCTGATCGATCTCGGAATGGTGGGACGCCTCTCGCCCGAGCTCCGCGACCGAACGATCGATCTGATGGTCGCCGCCGTACGCAAGGACGGAGATTCCATCGCCGACGCGCTCTACGCGATCGGTCGTCCCACGAAGAAGATCGACCAACGTGCGTTTCGCGCCGAGGTCGCGGTTCTTGCCGAGAAATACCTCGGAAGGCCGATGAAAGAGGTCGAGCTCTCGGCGCTCATCCGCGACATCGTCAGCTCGGCGATGAAGTACGGAATCGAGATTCCACCTGACTTCATGCTCGTCGGCAAAGCGCTCATGACGCTCGAAGGGATCGGAAAAGAGCTCGATCCCGATCTCGATCTCACGACGGAAGCTGCGCCTTATTTTCTCGCGCTCCTCAAGCGTCGCTATTCTCCCGAGCGCCTCGGCAACGACATCTTTCGCGGCGCGATGCAGCTCTCGCGCGCCAGCTACGACATGCCCCTCCAAATTCGCGAAGTGCTCGACGACGTGCGACTCGGACGCCTCACCTTCAAGACGGAGGATCCATTGGGCGCGCGCGCTGCCGACCAAGCAGGACGCCGCGTGTTCTCCGGTGTCGTCTTCGGGTCGCTCGCGTTCTCGACGGCTTATCTCGTCGCGCAGAAGCAGTGGATTGGCGCTGGAATCTTCGGTTTCTTCGCGATCGGAGCGTGGATGCGCGACTTCGTCTTCGGCGGAAGGCGATGAAGCCGAAGCGCATTTATCTTCTGCGTCACGGCGAAGCCGAAGGAAATGTCGACGAGCGCCTCTTCGAATCGAAGCCGGACCACCGCATGCAGCTCACCGAGCGCGGGCGTCAGCAATCCGTCGCGCTCGGTCAGGATCTAAGGCAGCGCCTGATCGGCGAGAAGCTGCGCATCTACGTTTCGCCCTACGTGCGCACGTATCAAACACTTCATGCCCTCGGCATCGAAGATCTCGTCGAGCAGGTGCTCGAAGAGCCACGCCTCCGCGAGCAAGATTGGGGAAACTACCAAGACGGCCAGAAAGTTCGGCTCCAAAAGGAGGAGCGGAACCGCTTCGGACATTTCTTCTATCGACTCGCTCACGGAGAGTCCGGCGCCGACGTCTATGATCGCGTCAGCACCTTTCTCGAGTCGCTTCACCGCCACTTCGAAGATCCGCGCTTCCCCGACAACGTGATGTTGGTCACGCACGGGCTCACGATGCGTCTTTTTTTGACGCGCTATTTTCGCTGGAGCGTCGCTTACTTCGAATCGCTCGAGAACCCTGGCTTCTGCGAGCTCATCGAGCTGCGCCGCGACGATCAGCTCTACGTCCTCGATCAGCCGCTGCGGCAGTGGAAGAACGCCGATCGGCATTCGGAGCCCTCGGACGAGCCAGACTGACATCGCTCGTGGCGCACGCTTCCTTTGCGTCGGTGACGGCTCCCAAGATTCTTCGCGCGTGGTCGAGAAAGACGCGGCCGCGCGGGAGCAGGGTCATGCCTCTTCGGGTGCGGGTGAATAGCGGCCCGCCGATCTCCTCTTCCAGGCTTTTGATCTGCCGGCTCAAGGGCGGCTGGGCCATGTGCAGCTTCTCGGCAGCACGGACGACACTCGCTTCTTCGGCAACGGCCACGAAATACTCGATCTGCGTGAGGCTCACGACTTCACCTTGCCGCGAAGCAGCCGCAGCGGCAAGGCGCTAGCGTTACCTATTCGGTATTGGACGAACACCCCATTTATTCGCTACGCCATTGCCATGGCGATCGAG
>JAHFDV010000192.1 GCA_023248815.1 Myxococcales bacterium | reverse complement strand
TCGCTTCTACACCATTTGAAAGACCTCGGCGCGCGATCGAAAAGTTGGCCGGCGTACGCGTGGCGCGGCAAAGGTGGTCGTAGGTGCCACGTATGCGAAGTTCACGAATCCTCGTTGCTGCTATTTTTCTTCCGCTCAGCGCGAACGCCGGCAACAGCAAGGCGTCGACCACGGCAAAGGCCGTCGTCGAGACGCCGCACGGTCGCACCGCGACACCCGTCCCATCCGCGGTCTCGACGCTGACGGCGAAAGCGCCTGAAACGAAGGCGCTCGACACAAAGCTTGGTGACGCGAAGACCGCAACCGACGTTGCGCCAAAAGGTTCGAAGCTCGGCACGCAAAAAACTGCGACGCCAGCTGCGAAGAAAGTAGCTCCGCCGAAACCGAAGCCCGTTTGCCTCTCGCCCGCCAATCACTTCACGGCAGGATCGCTCGAGAGCTCGATCGCACTTACGACGTGCGCCGGAGAAGTCGCGCCCCTCGCCGTCGACAAGCTCAGCCTCGTTGCCCAGCCGCGTTGGGCAAGTGCGCCGATCGATCTCGACAAGACCGAGCCCGCTCTTCTTTCCACACAGACCCTGCCAGCGGTTCCATCCGTATCCCTTCTTCCGCGTGTTCCTGCGCTTGCCGTCGTGCCTCCTCTTGCACCATCGCTCGTGAAGGGAACGGTTCTCTCGCAAGCGTCTAGTCTCTTGGGAGCCACCGCCAACTCGCAAGCTTCGACGCTCGTCCCGTCGGGCGCGGTTGCGTCCGCGGCCAAGGCGAAGGCCGCGCGTGGTCGCGTCGATGCGGGGATTGCGATTCGTCTCGCGGCGATCGCCAAACATTTCGGAAAGCCGAACAAGCCTGCGCGTTTTTTCGTCGTGTCGGGGTATCGCCCCGGTAGCCGCGGAAGTCTGCACGCCGCCGCCAAAGCGTTCGACGTTCGCGTCGAAGGCGTGAGCAACGAAGCGCTCGTTGCCTACTGCAAGCAGCTCGAAGACACGGGTTGCGGTTACTATCCGAACAGCTCGTTCGTGCACGTGGACGTCCGCCAAAAGGGCGCAGGCCACGTCAGCTGGATCGACATCAGCGGTCCCGGTGAGAACGCGAACTACGTGACCGCGTGGCCGCCCAAGCCCGGACAGCGCGAAGAGCCGCAAGTTCCGACGGAGCTCTTGCCGAAGGAGCTCGAAGACGACGGGCACGGTCCTTCACTGGAAGACTCTCGTCCATTCGACGACGCGGAATCGGTCGAGACGACGTGGCTCGACGAAGTGCATGCGCCCGGGGGCGCGACCGGCTCGAGCGCGAACTAGATCGCGTCCAGAAAGCGCTCAGGGGGAAGAAGACGATTGTCCGCACACCGAGCAGGCTTCATTGCGCTCGAAGCGCAGCACGCGAACGTTCTGCCCGAGTGCGTCGTACGTGAAGAGGCGCCCCGAGAGCGCGCCGCCGATCCCGAGCACGACCTTCATCGCTTCGGTCGCCTGAATGGCCCCGATCACTCCGACGACGGATCCCAGCACGCCTACTTCCGAACAGTTTTGTGCGAGCTCCGGCGAAGTGTCTTCGGGGAAGAGGCAACGGTAACAGCCGCTCCTCGGAAGTCCGAACGCCTCGGCCGCGCGCGCGGGCACGAAGGTCGTCGCGCGACCCTCGAAGCGATAGACCGCGCCGTGGACGAGCGGAATGCCGAGACGCATGCAAGTGTCGTTGAGGACTCGTCTCGTCGCGAAGTTGTCGCTCGCGTCGATCACGATTTCGTAGTCTGCCGTGAACCTTTCCGCGTTCTCCGCCGTCAGACGGTGGGGATGTTCGACGATCGTGACCTCGGAATTGAGCCCAGAGAGACGGCTCGCCGCGCTCGCGACTTTGCTCGTGCCGATCGCTTCTTCGGAGTGGAGCACCTGGCGGTGAAGGTTGGAGCGATCGACGAGATCGCCATCGGCAACGCCGACAGTGCCGACGCCTGCGCCGACGAGATAGGGAAGCGCTGCGGAGCCGAGACCGCCCGCGCCAACGACGAGAACGCGCGCCCGAGCGAGCCGCAATTGACCGGCCTCGCCGATCTCCGAGAGCACCAGCTGCCGCGCGTAACGTTCCCGTGCGCCTGCATCGAGCGTGACGTGCGACAAGAGCTCGTCGCGCAAGAATCCGGAGCCAAGCGATTGGTTGCGCTGAGGATTCGGATCGCCAGGCAGCGGCGATGCGCTGGCGTCGGACGTCGTCGGATAGCCGCGCGCTTTCCAATCCGAGAATCCCGGATCGAGCGATTCGACGTTTGCATAGCCGAGCTCACGAAGCGACCGCGCGGCGAGCGCGGCGCGTCCACCGCCGCCGCAAAAGACCACGACGTGGGTTTCGTGATCGCTCGCGGCATCTTCGATGGCGCGCTCGAGTCGGCCTCGCGAGATGTGCACGGCGCCCGGAATCGACCCTTGGGCGAACTCGGAGTCTTCTCGGACGTCGACGAGGAGAAAGGGCAGGGGATCGTTCGCACGGAGGCTCGTGTCGAGACGGGCACGAAGCTCCTCGAGCGAGATCCGCCGCGCCCCATCGCGGGCGGCTTTTACGAGCTCTTTGTAAGACACGATGCCGTTGTCGGAGGCCATTGCAACCACAGTCATAGACGCTTTTCCGAAGCCCGCCGCTCGGAAATCGGGCGTGATAAGCTTCCTAAAGGCCGTGGCAACCCATCCTGAATACCTCCCACCGATCGGCGGAATCTTCGCCGAGCGGTACGTGATCGAGCAGCCGCTCGGTCAGGGCGGAATGGCGTACGTCATGCGCGCGCGCGACGCCGAGACCGACGAGCAAGTGGCCATCAAATGCATGCTGCCGCATCTCGTCAACGTGCCCGAAGCCGGCGAGCGCTTCTTGCGAGAAGCACGCATTGCATCGTCTCTCAGAAATCCGCACGTTGTCCGCGTCGTCGATGTCGGTGTCGACGCACGCGAAGTTCCTTTCATGGCGATGGAGTACCTCGACGGGAAAACCGTCGAAGCGGTGCTCGAGAAGAAGAAGCGCTTCGACATCGTGGAGTCCGTGCGCATGACGCGAGAGCTCTGCTTGGGCCTCGCCGAAGCGCATCGAAAGGGCGTGGTTCACCGCGACGTGAAGCCCGTGAATCTCTACCTCGTCGACAACGGTGAAGAGGCGCCCACGCTGAAGATCCTCGACTTCGGCATCTCGAAGCTCGTGAACGACGAGCTCAGTCTCACGCGCGATGCCTCGTACATGGGGTCGCCGCATTACACCGCTCCCGAGCAGATCATCTCGACGAAGAACGTCGATCACCGCGCAGACATTTGGTCGGCCGGCGTTTGCCTCTATCGCTACCTCACCGGCGTGCGTCCGTTCGACGCGCAGCAGATCTGGGAGATCGCCAATCGCGTCGTCAAAGCCGATCCCGTGCGCATCGAGACGCTGCGTCCCGATATTCCGCCCGAGCTCGCCGATCTCGTTCATCGCTGCCTCGAGAAGGCTCCCGCCGATCGATTTCAAACGGCCAACGACGTCGTTCACGCGCTCGACCATTTGGATCTGACGGCGGTGGAGGTTACGGAAGAGTCCGACGTGGTGACGCACTTCAATCGACCTTTGCCCTTGAGCTCACGGCGATCGCGCGACTCGGACGCGGCGCCGTCCGTGGGATCACAGCGAGAGCCGCATTCGGGGAGTGCCGCCGCTCTGAATGCCCCAGCCGACACGAGTGATCAAGGAGCGATGAGTGCGCGCGGCGCAATGAGCCTGGAGGCGCCGCCAGCGGGACGACGACCGAGCGCATTTCCGCGCATCTCCTCGGCTCCGAAGCCTCTCGTAACGACGGTGCTCGTCGTCATCTCTGCACTGCTCGTCGTCGCCTTCGTCTTCGCGCGGGGGTCGAAAGGTCGCGTCGGGGGTCCCGGAGAGGAACCTTCGGCGAGCGTGCTCGCACCAAACGAGCCCGGGTCGAACGAGGTAGGTCCCGACAAGACGGCATCATCCGAATCTGGAAAGGCGGCCGAGAAGGGCACTCCGCACGCGACCCCTTCGGTGAGCGCGGGTGACTTGCCCTCGTTGCGTCGCGATCCTTCGACGGCGCGGCCTCGCCCGACGGGCGGACGCACTTCCGAAGCGAAGGTCCCCGAACCCAAGGCGACGGCCGAGGCGAAAACGACGGCGGAGCCGAAACCTACCGCGGAGCCAAAGAAGAAGCCGGGCGTCTGGCCACCCGAAACTCGCTAGAACCCCTCTTTTTTTAGGTCGTTCTAAGAGAAACGGCATTAAACGCGACGTCTGCGGTCGCACGCTTGCCGGTATTTCTTGGGTGGAGGGGCCCGGGTCCGGTAAATCTAGGATCGCCTTGGGCCTCCACCGAAAAAACGCGCTCGCAGCGCTTCTGGCCGTCTTCGCGACCTCGTGGTCACACGCGGCCCTCGCAGACTCGTCAGCGCTCGCTGAGAAGCTGTTTCAGGACGGGCGCAAATCGCTCGCAGAAGGCCGCGTCGGAGAGGCGTGCGATCTCTTCAAGAAGAGCCAAGATGCTGAGCCGTCCGCAGGCACGCTTCTCAACCTCGCCGCATGCCGCGAAAAAAACGGGCAGCTCGCGACGGCCTATCGCGCCTACAACGACGCGCAAGCTGCTGCGCGCGTGCGCGGACGAGCCGATTGGGAAGACAACGCAAAGGCGCACGCTGCGTCCTTGAAGGTGCGCATGCCGCGTGTCGTCATTCGTGCACCTCAAGCCTCGCTGCGCGTCTCACTCGATGGCGTCATGGTGACGCCGAAAGAGTACGGCACGGAGCTCCCCGTCGATCCGGGACAACATCAAGTCGATGCCGTGCGCACGGACGTTCCTCAAAAGAACGAAGGCGGATTCGTCGTCGAGTTTCCGATGAAAGAAGGCGACGTCCATCACGTCGACGTCCCCGAGCTCGATGCGAACAACGTCCCCGTCCTCAAAGCAGGCGCGCAGCCGGAAGACGATCGCGCGGGTGGCATTCGTAAGCCCCTCGCGTTCGCCCTGATTGGTACGGGCGTCGCGAGCGTTGGCGTCGGCGTGCTCACGGCGATTTTGGCGAGCAGCAAATTGAAGGACGCCGAATCGAAGTGCCCGGCGTTGAAAGATCCGAACGTCCCCGAGCCCATTCCGTGCGATCGCGACGCCATCTCCGACAACGACTCGGCGCGTACTCTCGGCACGGTCTCGACGATCACGTTGATCGCGGGCGGAGCGCTTGCGGCGACGGGGGTTGCGGTCCTGATCTTTGCACCTTCGAAAAAGAAGGCCGACACGGCGACGTTGACGCCCTTCATCTCGCCGACCTCCGCGGGGACGACGTTTCGCTTCACGTTCTGAAGATCGTTTCGAGACCTTCAGCGGGCAGTGCGTCTACTGCTGACACGTCGTCGCCACGAGCGACGTGCGCGTCACGACATCGGTACACGCTTTGCCGTGGAGTTGGATGCGCCCGCGAAGGCCGTACGTCCAGCCGTTCGTCGCGTCGTAGGGAACGGTCTCTTCTGCGCCATTGTTCTTCCAGGTGAGCGTCAGCCCTTTCGGCCCCGAGTCGTCGGCCGGCGGGTAGACGAACGCCGCGTCCGGACCGGCATCGAAAACGCCTGCATCCGTCGCGTAGTTCACGCCTTCGACCTCGACGCGACACGCGATCTCTTCGAAGACGCGCGTGAGGGATGCCGCGATGTCCGACGCGGTTCGCGGGCTCGTGCTCGGAGGCCCTTCGAAGCAGAGTGGGGGAGTCACCGAATGAATGTTGCAGCCGCCCTTGGCCGTGTCGCCCGCGCCCGCGATCTCCGCAAGGTCGGAGTAGTCCGAAGCCACGATGGGTAGCCCGACGACGAAAGTGCGAATCGGTGTCTTTCGGTTGGCTGCGAGCTCTGCAGAGCCGACTGCCGAGGCGACGTCGCTCGAGAGAAGGTTGTCGACCAGCAAGACGACGTTGAGCGTTCCACCTGCCGTGACGGTCGCGGGTGGCGAATAAGTGATGAGCGTGTTCTGCGCGCCGAACAATGCGGGGGAAACGTTCGAGGCGCCCGTCGGCGTGTCACCCGTCAGCTGCGCTCCAAAGAATGAGGTCGCGGTCGAGTCGACGAATACGGGAGGAACGGGTTTGAAGGGCGGATCGGGATGGGTCTGCCCCGCGAACGAATAGACGCTGATCGCGAAGAACTGATCCTTCCGATTCTCGACGGCGCGGAGTGCCTCGATGACACCGCCCGTCGCCGATCCGTATTTGCCATCGGAGAGCATGCTCCCGGAGGCGTCCACCATGAGGACGACATAACCACCGATACGTTTCGCAGTCTGAGTGATCGGCGACTTGCAGGAGGTGGTCTCGCCCGAAGGCGCGTCGAGGCCGCCAGAAGTTCCGCCTTCGGAAATCTCGACCGTGTCGCGTGTGCTGACGCAGGCGGCGACTGCGAAAGGGAGCGCCGAGGCGAGAGATAGGACGCCGATGGCGAGCGCGATGCGACGGGCGTTCTCTGGCATCTTGATCGTCACTCGGTCCGAATCTTAGAATGCCACGGAGCACTCGAAATCGCATCGGCAACTGCACTGCCGTCGGCGAGCCGCCCCGAGAGGCACTCCGCCGCTAAGGCCTTGATTTCGGCCTCTAGCGCCGTTCCGCGGCTCTTTTCTTCGAGCATCTTTCCGAAGCCGAACACGTCGTCTTTGGGCTCGGCGCGTTTCCCGCGAAGGCGCGCATCGGAAACGTAGCCGAAGCTCCCGCCGACCACCTCTTCGCCGATCTTCCGCGCGAGCCCGAAGTCCGACAGGACGACGCGCCCATCTTCGAGCGAAAGGACGTTGCTCGGCTTCACGTCGAGATGAACGAAGCCCGAGCGGTGGACGTGGGCGAGGCCGAGCGCGAGCGGGAGGATCCAGTGGAGATCGCGCGCGTCGCGAAGCGAGCCGCCAGGGGACCATTCCATCGCCAGCCATCCGAGCGTCGGATCGACGTCGAAGATCCGCACGACATAGGCGCTGCGAAGTGCGGAAGCGACGCGCACTTCACGGAGGAGCTGCGCGCTCTGCATTTTTGGATCGTGATAGAGCTTCAGCGCAACTTTGCGACCGAGCTCGCGATCGCGTGCCTCGTAGACGACGCCAGCGCCACCTCGGGCGACTTCTCGCAGAATCGTGAATGGCGTCTCGACGGTTGGAGCGAGAAGCGTCGCGCCCGATATGGGACGTTCGTTGGCGGCGCCGCGTCCGAGCTCTTTCGACCACGCGCGATGGCGCTCGAGGGCGTTCGGAAAATCGATTTGCTTCGCCAAGAGGCGCTCGAGGGAGCCCACCGCCGCTTCGACCTCCCCTTGATCGTGCGCGAACTGAGCGTCGAGAAAGATCGCGTGCGGCGAAGGATCGTCCTTCAGGAGCGAGCGTGCGTCGGCGATGTCACCGCGCTCGTGCAGGAGCATGGCCGCCCGTACGCGAAGCGAAGCGGGAAGGGCACTCCGTCGCGATTCACCGAGAAGCTCGGAAAGAATGGACCCGGCCATGACGTCGTGACGGAGACCTTCCAGAAGTGAAAGCGCTTCGCGTTCGTCGGGGGGACTCGCCGTGCCGAATCGAAGAAGCGGATGCGTCGCCACCTCTTCTGCGCGTACGTCCGCAGACTCCACCGCGCGGGAGGCGGATGCCGCGTTCTCACTTTCGATGGCCTCTCGGTTGGCCTTCTTTGTCCGACCGAAAATGCGTCCGAGGAGGCTCACGTCTTCTCCTGCATTGGAGGCTCCAAGAGCTCGAAGCTGGGCATCGCGTGTCCGCGCAGGCCGCGGATGGTATCGCCGACGAGCAGCTCGACTTCTCCACTCACTTCGAGGCCCGAAAGGCAAACGTCGCGGAGCGATCCTTCTCTTCCGTACGCGACGAGCCAGTCTTCGCGCGATTCCACGTGAACGTCGCCGAGAACGAGAGGACCGAACGTTGCGAGGTGTCTCGTTGCGCCATGCGCGATCTCCCAGCCGTGGGCGCCCCGCTCGATCTGGAGGGTGACGTGGGCGCCGAGCTCGAGAAGGACGGCATCGGTGGTCACGAAGCGCCCTTCGATCCGTGAACCGCGGATTTTGGTTCCGTTGCGGCTGCCGAGATCCTCGACGACGAGCTCTCCATTTTCCAACGTCAGGCGCACGTGCGCGCGGCTCACTTCGGGCGAGGGGACTACGAGCCCCTCCGTTCGACCGACGACGACGCTCGCATCGATGAGCAGATGAACCGCGCGCCCGTCGATACGGACTTGGAGCGCGTGGAGGTCGGGGCGGCGTTGCTCGATGCGGCGCGCGGCGCTCTTGGCGACCGCACTGGAAGCGAGCGTCTTCAGATGGGCCAGTGCCTCTTTCCGACGCCCCGACTTTTCGAGCAGCTCGGCTTCGTCGATCGCCGCACGCTCCTCTTGCCCGCGTTTCATCGTGGCAACGTCTTTGGAGAGGTGAGCCTCGAGCTCCTCGATCTCGCCACCAGCCTCGAGCGCGCGTGCAACCCCTTCGACATCGCCGAGCAAGCGATAGGCGCGGGTCGCGGCGCGAGAATCCGTGGTCAAGAGGTGAGTGGCAGCAACGGCGAGATCGTTTCGGAGAAGGGGCGAAAGGACAGGACCCCCTTCGGCACGCGCGAGGACGAATAGGGCCCGCCTCGTGAGCGCCACCGTTTTTTGCTCGCCTTCGCTGGAAAGTTCGATGGCGCGCGCGAGAAGGCGGAGCCGTGCGCGCTCGTCCGTTTCGGTGGCCTCAGCGAGAAGAAGGCACCGCGCCGCTTCGTCCTTGTTTCCCAGGCTCAAAAAGAGGTCGGCCGCGCGCGAAAACTCGCCCGCCTCGGTCAGGCGTTTCGCCTCTCGCTCGCGTCGCCCTTCGAATATGCGGGAAAACAAGCCCACGTGTCGAAGGCTACATCAAAGTCGGGGAGTCAGCATCGCACGTGCTCGTACACGACGCAGCGAGCGAGCGAAGACGTGCATTAGCTTGACCCAGCGCCGATCCTCGTCGACGATCGAGCCCTTCCATGTCGAATACGAATCGCCTCGGTGAGCTACTCGTCCGTCAGAAGTTGATTAGCCTTGCGCAGCTGAAGCAAGCCCAAGACGAGCAGACCCGGTCGGGCCAAAACCTCGGCTACACCCTCGCCAAGCTCGGCTTCGTCAGTGACGACGAGATCACGAGCTTTCTCTCGCAGCAGTATCGCGTTCCGTCCATCAATCTCGACGGCATCGAAGTCGACGCGGACCTCTTGAAGGTCATCAGTCGTGAGCAGTGTGAGCGTCATCGCGTCTTCCCGGTTTCGCGTTCGGGCAATGCACTCACGCTCGCCATGGTCGATCCGACCAACCTCAACGCGATCGACGACTTCAAGTTCCTCACGGGGCTCAACGTCGATCCCGTCATCGCCAGCGAGACGGCGATCCTCGGCGCGATCGAAAAGTATTACACGGTTGGCCCTAGCTACGACGAGGTGATGGCCGGTTTCGACGAGACCGAAATCGAGTTCACCGGCGAAGAAGAAGACGTCAGCGCCAACGAGCTCGAGCGCATGAGCGAAGACGCTCCCGTCGTTCGTCTCGTCAACATGATCCTCTTGAACGCCATCAAAAAGGGCGCGAGCGACATTCACATCGAGCAGTACGAAAAGAAGTTCCGCGTGCGCTACCGCATCGACGGCGTTCTCTCCGAAGAGATGAATCCGCCGATGAAGCTGCGCAATGCGCTCACGAGCCGCATCAAGATCATGGCCTCGCTCGACATCGCCGAGCGTCGTCTCCCGCAAGACGGTCGTATCAAGCTGAAGATGGGCAAGGGCCGCGAGATGGACTTCCGCGTCAGCGTGTGTCCCACGCTCTGGGGCGAAAAGATCGTCATGCGTCTCTTGGACAAGGGCAACCTCCAGCTCGACATGACGAAGCTCGGCTTCGATCCCAAGCCGCTCGAAGACTTCATGTGGGCGCTTCATCAGCCCTGGGGAATGGTGCTCGTCACGGGACCGACGGGATCGGGCAAAACGACGACGCTCTACTCGGGCCTCTCCGA
>JAHFDV010000586.1 GCA_023248815.1 Myxococcales bacterium | reverse complement strand
GTCAGGACGATGTCGCCGTCGACGAGCGCCGCCGCGTCGCCACGAGATGCCACTTGCGCCTCGAAGAGATCGACCATCATACCGACGGACCCCGGCGCGCTCTCGGAAAGCGCTGCGAGCTCCGCGTGAGCCCGCGCATCGAGCACGTCCCACCCGTCGAAGGGCAGATCCGCATGCTCGCCGGCGAGCGACACCACCCGCTGCAACGCATCGGACCAGCGCGCGACCGTTGCGGGCTCGAAAAGATCCGTTGCGTAATGCAAATGGATGTACAAGCCGCCGTCGCTTTGGTCGGCGTACGAAACCGCCAAATCGAGCTCCACGTGATCGCACTCCGCAATACTCGTCTGAAAGAGAGGGTGACGGCCATCTTCCACTTCTACGGCAAGCGCCACCGTCAACGCCGCGAGCGACACGTCTTCGTGTGTATGCGCGCACACGACACGCTCTCCGACTTCGCGGACGAGCGCACGGAACGACGCTTCGCGCTGCCATTTCGCACGCAGTGGAAGCATCGGCGAAGGCTCTTTGGTTCGCGAGGCATCGATTCCTACGACGACATCTCGCTTCCCCGTGTGCTTCGAGAGAAGCACCGCGTACGTCGCCAACAGCACGACAAAGAGCGTCGTCTGTTCTTCTTTCGCGAGCTTTCGCAATGCGCTCACGCTCGTCGCATCGAGACGAGACGTCACGATGTCGCGTGCCGGTGTCCTCGGCGCCGTCCCCGGTTTGTCCTTTCCGAGCTCCAGCACGAGCGGCGCGCCCGCGAGCTCTCGTTGCCAGTACGCCTGCGAAGCTTCGCGCGCGACCAGCTGCTCCACGAGCGAGACCGTCGACAGCGTCGTGTCCGGCTTCGCCCGCGAGAGCTCGCGCACGCCCGCCATCAGCGCTTCGCCGAGTGCGCGCGCCCGCGCCTCTGGCAGCCGCGACGCGTCGTACCAGAGCTCCACGCGAAGCTCGCGGGTTACCGCCGCCGTCACCGTCATCGCATACGACGTCTGCTCTTCCGTCTCGACCGCTTCAATCCCCGGTCCCCCGAGCTCCCACTCGGTCGCATCGCCAAGCGGATAGTTTTCGAACACGAGCAGCGTCTCGAAGAGCGGCTGACCGCGTGGAACCTCGCTCCATCCTTGCACTTCGCTCAGCCCTACGTGTTCGTGCTCGCGAAGCGCCGCTTGCCGCGATTGAAGGCCCAACATCCATTCGCCCACGCCACGCGAAGGGTCCACCTGCACGCGCAAGGGAAGCGTGTTGATGAAGAGCCCGACCGCCGAGTCGATCCCTGAAACCTCCGCCGACCTACCCGACGTCGTCGCCCCGAAGACGACGTCCCGCTGGCCGGCTTGCGCCGACAGCACGAGACCCCACGACGCTTGAAGCAGCGTATTCACCGTCAGCTGCGCGTCCCGCGCTTCGCGCTGCAATTGGGTCGTTTGCGCCTCGTCCAGCGTCCACGACATTCGCACGTAGCGCGGCGCAGCGATCGCTGCGGGCACGTCCGCAAAGCCTTCGAGCCGCGTCGCTTGGGTGAGGCCGCGGAGCTCCGCCCGCCACTCTGCTTCCGCGCGTTCCTTCGAGCGACCTGCGAGCCAAGAAAGATAGCGACTGTACGTCGTATCGAGCGCGAGCAACGGCACACGCCCTCCGACGAGCTCCCCGTACACCGTCAAGGCTTCGCGCACGAGCGGAGGCACCGACCAACCGTCCATCACCACGTGATGCGACGACAGCACCACCCACGCGCGATTCGCTCCGAGAGCGAACAGCCCGACCCGCACGAGCGGCGCTTCGCTCAGATCGAAGCCGCGCTGGCGGTCGCGTCGTAGATACGTTTGTTTCCTCGCTCGAAGCGCTTCGTCCCCCGTCGTCGCGACGTCACTCCAGTCGCCCTCTTCCACGGTCAACGGCGCACGCGCATGCACCACTTGCACGCGTTCCCCACGACGTGTCACGGCGATGCTCGCACGCAGCGATTCATGCCGCGCGAGCACCGCTTCCCAAGCACGCTTCAGCGCATCGCACGACGTGATCCCCCTCAGCGTAAGCCCGAGCTGCACGTGATAGACGCCGCTCCCCGCGCCCGCCTTCTCCGTTTCGTACACGAGTCCGCGCTGCAGACCCGTCAGCGGGATCACGTTCTCAATCTCCTGTGCGCGCGCATGCGCCGCAGAAAAAATTTCGTGCACGTCCTCCTGCGTCAACGACACCAGACGAAAATCCGAAGGCGTCGCCCACGACGACGCTTCTTCTCTCGTGTCGTTCACATACGCGAGCAGCGCCGCAAGGTGTCGCACGTATCGCTCGGCCCACGCCGCCGCCCCGATCTCGCGCGCGGGGAGCTCCCACGTCACTTGCAGCGTGCCGTCGACGACGAGCGCATTGATCGAGATCGCGTGCTTGCGAAGGTGATTGGGCCCGACGGTCGCTCCGGTACTCTCGTCTGCAAATCGGAACGCGCCGGTCTGTCGCAACGCCTGGTCAAACTGACCGAGGTAGTTGAAGACGACCTCACTTTGCGGATGAGAATGTAGTTGAGCACGAACTTCGTCGCTGCCGAGTTCGCGCAAGACGCCGTACCCCAAGCCTCGGCTCGGGATCGCACGTAGGGCCTCCTTCACCGACAAGAGCGCCGCGCGTGGACTTTCCGTCTCGACGGTCACGACCACCGGGTAGACCGAGGTAAACCAGCCCACCGTGCGACTCAGATCGAGACGCACTTTGCTCCTGCCAAGCTCTCCCTCTTCGCGCCCGTGTCCCTCCAAGTCGAGTTGCACGCTTGCCGTGCCACTGAGATCGCGCAACGTCAGCGCGAGCGCCGTTACGAGCACGTCGTTGACTTCGAGCCCGAGCAAGCGCGATTCGCCCTTACGCGAAAGCCCGCGAAGTAGCGTCTCGGTTTCCGCCTTCGTCAATGATGCCGACGTCGCTTGGATCTCTCCGACACTGCCCGCTCGACCGTCGACGGGCCAGGTCAGTCGCTTCGTCTTGTTCCACGCGCGGCTCCGCCAGTACGAGAGCTCGCGTGCAGCAAATCCGTTCACCTCTTCGCGCAGCGCATCGCTCCACTGACGGTAGGAGCTCGACTTCGGCATGAACGTCAGCGCGCGACTCCCCGCCGACTCCTCGAACCATCGACCGATGTCTTCGAGCAAGATGCGCCACGACACGCCGTCGACGACGAGATGGTGAATCGCGAAGAGAAGCCGAGCGCTCCCGTCCGAGACGCGCAGCCAGCCGACGCGCAGGAGCGGCCCATCGAGGCGCATCTGTGACTGAATCGCCGTCGCTGCTTCTGCGATACGTCGGTGAAGTGCGTCGCCCGCTGCCGAGCCGAGGTCCACTTCTTCGATGACGGCGCGCGCCTCCGCAACGCCGAGGACCTCTTGCTTCCAACCCTCTCGTGCTTCGTACGTGACCCGCGCCCGAAGCATGTCGTGTTGCCGAAGCGCGGCCGACACGACGGCTTCGAGGCTCGCGCTCCTCGAAGCGAGTGGGGCGCTAGGAGAAGCGCACCACTACAACCAGGCCGTTCTGTTGACCGTTCAGGACGGGCGCG
>JAHFDV010000191.1 GCA_023248815.1 Myxococcales bacterium | reverse complement strand
TTCGCGATGTCGTCTTCGATCGCGGCAACACGCTCAGCGGTCTCGTCGACGGCACGACCTGGCATACGGCTCTGGTCGCCGGCTTCGGCTCGGGCGGCCCTGGTTACTACGCTCTCGACGTGACGGATCCTCGCCGTACGAACGAAACCGATTCGACTCCCGACGGCGTCGCGATGGGCAACGGCGACGGCCCCAAGTTCCTCTGGCAGCTCACGAACATCGCGCGCGACGGCGTCAACATCTTCGGTTCGACGGGCGCGACGCCAGCCATCACGACGGTGCTCATCAAGGCGAACTCCGCTGCGACGGCGGCGCGCGAAGTCGGCGTGGCGATTCTTCCGGGCGGCATCACCGGCGGTCCTGTCGGCAGCGCTCCTTGTGCGCGCTACGCTTCGCATGTTCCCGGCGTCAACTTCGCGGTTCCCGCTACGGACTACCAAGTGCGCACGAGCGTTCGTTGCTGGAACCCTTCGGGTCGCAGCGTGAGCGTGGTTCGCCTCGATACGGGCGAAGTCATTGCGACGTTCGGTCGTACGGAAGAAATTCCGGTCACGAACTCGACGGGCGGCTACTGGGGCATCACGGCGGCCTTCGACTCACCGATGACGGGAACGCCGGCCATCTATCCCGGTCTCGTCGGAACGACTGCACAGAAGGCGTACATCGGCGACGCAGACGGAACGATTTGGCGCCTCGATCTCACGGACACCGATCCTTCGAAGTGGAAGGGTGAGCTCTTCTTCGACACCGTCAATCGCACGGTCGACAACACGAGCACCGCCTGGAAGAACGGCAACCCCATCGCCCTCACGCCCGTTCTCGCCGTCGACAAGCGCGGCAACGTCGTCATCGAAGTCGCGACGGGCGATCAAGATTCGTATACGGCCGCCGGTACGAACTACATCTATTCGATCACCGACAAGCTCTCGACCGAAACGCCCGCCAAGGTTCGCGCGAACGTGAACTGGTGGTTGCCCTTCACGGATGGCGAGCGTGTCTCGGGCCCGATGGCCGTCTACAACAGCGTCGTCTACTTCACGACGTTCAAGCCGAGCACGCTCAGCACGGCGTCGTGCTCGCCCGGTAACCCGCGCATTTGGGGACGCGACTTCGTGCTCCCACGCTCGACGACCCTCTCGGAAGGTGGCGCTCTCCGCTTCAATCCGCTCGGCGACCCCTCGCTCCCCGTCTTCTACGATCCCGTTTCGACGGACCCGAGCTACTCCGGCAAGCTCCTCCCCGGCGTCTCGATCAACATCACGCCGACCTGCGCCGACGACCCCGCGCCCGAAACCGACCAGTATGCCCCCGGCGCAACGCACTACAGCGTGAAGAACGTCAGCCCCGGCGCTCCTCGCCTCTTGATCCCCGTTCCCGGCGCGGGAAGCGGCGGAACGAGCGTCGGCGCGGTCTCTTACAACATCAATGACTACGCCGCTCCGACATCGATCGATGCTTGGGCTTCCGTAGTCGAGTAATCGAGAGGTAAGCTAGCGCGCGATGAAGGTCTCGTCGTGCGCACTCCTGTTCTTCGCGGCTCTCGCTGCATGCCGAAAGACCGAACAAGAGGACGCTCCGCCCGTTGTCGTCATGAGCGACGCGGGTCGTCCAACCGACCACCTCGCCAAAGGTGAGCTTCCGGAAGGGACCGAGCGCGCTTTCGGAATCGTTCTTCCGGTCGGGATGGTGATCGATCGCCGCCTCTTCGACCTCGTCCTCGCCGAAGGTGCCGTGAACTTCACGAGCGTCGAGGAGTACGTGAAGAAGCGCGTCGGGGGTGGAACCGTTCGCAAGGAGAGCAACTCGCGGCTCATCCTCCGAAACGTGCGCACGCCGAGCGAACCGAATCGGCCGCTCGAAGTCGTGATCGAACAGAAGGTCGACCGCGTTCGGCTCGAGGTGCGCGACATCACGCCGCCCCCGCCCCCTCCCGAGCAGCCGACCGAAGAGCTCAGATGGAAAGCGGCAGGGTTGAAACCCAACGGCGAGCCGCTCGATCCGACGAAACTTAGGTAAGCTCCCGGCGCCATGTCGCCGATGTCGCACACGAGCCTCGCCATCTTGGCGGCCTTGCTCACGAATGGATGCGGCGATACGAGCCCTCCCGCCGAACGCTGCGAGAAACCCGACCTCATCTTCGCGTTGAGTGACGCGTCGTCTTCCGGCTTTGCGCGGTGGTCGGTTGGGCATGCGCCGATCTCGACCTTCGGGATCGAGCTCGGGCGAGATGCCGTCTTGGCCAAGAGTCGAGGCAGCTTTTTCTTGTTGGCGCGCCTCGAAGATCGCATCTTTCCGATGAACGCGACCTGCGGAAACCTCGACGCGCCTTTCGCCACGAAGCCCGCCACGGGTCTCGGCAACCCTCAAGATCTCTCGCTCGCGAAAGACGGAACGCGCTGGGTCACGCTCTTCGATACGCCCACGGTTCTCGGCATCGACGGCACCGGTAACTCCGTTGGCGCGATCGATCTCGCGTCGCTCGACGACGATGGAAATCCGAACGCGAGCGGCGTTCTCGTCGTCGGAGACATCGGAACCGAAACCCTTCTCGTGGCACTGGAACGCCTCGACAACCGCGCCTCCAAGCCGGAAGACTATTTGCAGTCGACGCGCCCATCGGCCCTCGCGCGGCTCGATCCCCGCACTCGTTCGATTCTCTCGGTGAGCGATCTCGCCGGTAGAAATCCGTTCGGTGCATTCGTCTCTTCGGACGGCAGTCTCTTTCTGCCGACCATCGGTAGCGTCCGATTCATCGACGAAGCGGACGCGGGAATCGTGCGCATCGACGAGGCGACGCTCACGTCCACGCTCGTGCTCGACGAGCGCGCCCTCGGAGGCAGCGCGACCACGCTCGCGTTCGGCGATTCGTGCGGCGCCGCAGTCGTTCTCGGACCATCCCCGAACAACGCGACGACCGTCGTCACGTTCGACAAACGCACCTTCGAGATGCGCACGACCGTGGCAGACTCGCCGCTGACCAGCGACAACTTTTATTTCACCGCCCTCGCCTTCCGCGGAGACAAGCTGTTCGTGGGCGACAAACGCAAGGTCGATGCCGGATATGCCATTCAATCTCTCAGCATCGCGGCCGATTGCACCGTGAAGCTCGACGAGCCTCTTCTCTACTTTCCCCTTCCCGCCGTCGGCATCGAGTCGGTTCCATGAGCAGCACCCGTGGAGCGATCGCGAGAGGTGCAGGCAAAGGCGGAGCGATCGTGCTCCTCGCAAAGGTCTATTTCGTCGTCGTCGGCTTCGCGCAGCAGGTTCTGCTTCGGAACGTGCTCGGTCTCGAGATCTATGGGCGCCTTTCGCTCGCGCTCCTCGTCGTCAATGTCGTCAACAACGTCGTCGTCTCCAGCTCGACGCAAGGCACGAGTCGCATCGTCGCTGGGCTGCCTGAAGACGACGACCTTCGTGGAGCCCGCGGCGCCCTCTTCGGCGTGCTCCGCATTCATCTCCCCCTCGCTGCGGCGCTCGCAGCGATCTTTCTCGCCCTCGGATGGCTCGTCGTCGCATTCGAGCACAATCCTGCGCTCGCGATGCCATTGCGTGTCCTCACCGTCGTCGTCGCCTCATATGCGATCTACGCGCCCGTCATCGGCGCACTGAACGGACTTCGTCTCTTTCGGTCGCAGGCCATCCTCGACGTGCTCTTCGCGACGCTCCGCACGCTCGGCCTCGTCATCGGCGCATGGGCGTTCATTCACGTCTTTGGTGCGCGCGGCGAGGTCGGTGCCGTCAGCGGTTTTGCGACGGCCGCAGTCCTCATCGTGCCCTGCTCACTTTTCATCTTCGGCTTCGGCGCGAGTACGCGCACTACGTTCTCTGCGAAGTCGCACCTCTCGATGCTTCTTGCTCTCGGCGCAGGACAGTTCTTCTCGAATGCGCTCATGCAAGGAGACCTCCTTCTCTTCGGACGTTTCGTGCACCAGTTGCCCGCCGATCCCGCGCTCAAAGCGGACGAGTGGGTCGGCGTTTATCGCGCTTGCCAAACGTTCGCGTTTCTCCCTTACCAACTACTCCTCGGCGTCGCACAAATCCTCTTTCCACTCGTTGCCAAGGCCTATGCCGAACGAGACACCGCGCGCGTTCGCGAGCTCACCGAGCGCGGCTTCCGAGCCACGTGGCTCACGCTGGGACTCCTCGTGAGTGGCCTCTTTGCGCTGCGCGCACCGCTTCTTCGGATCGCGTTCGGCGAAGCCGCAGCGACGTTCGGTACGCGTCCGCTCGGTGTGCTCCTTTTCGGCCAGGCGATGTTCGCGCTCTTCGGCGTGAGCCTCTCCGTCCTCGCGAGCGTCGGCAAGGAGCGCGAAACCGCCCTTACGAGCGCAGGTGCACTTGCACTCGTCGTCGGTGCGAGCTTCGCGGCGCGCGCTTCCGCGACGACGGGCGGCGAGGATCTCATCTTGCGAACGACGATCGCCGTATCGCTCGCGCTCTTCGCGAGCTTCCTCGTCGTCACGCTCCGCATCATCCGCGCGACGGGAGGGTACGTGCCCCTCAAGACCGCGCTTCGCACGATCCTCGCCGTCGCGATCGCCGCGGGCCTGAGCGCCCTTTTGCCGACCATGCACCCTATTCTCGCGCTCGTCGTGCGGAGCGCCCTCGCCTTCGTGAGCTACGCCGGCATCCTCATGCTCTCGGGCGAAGTCACGCGCGACGAGATTCGTCGAGCCGTCACGTCCATTCGCTCTCGCGCGTTCTGAGCGCGACGAGATTCGGGACTACTTGCCGCGCTCGGACGCGGAGGTCCGTGCAATGCGCGCCGCTTCGGAGAACGCGCGATTCTCGGGGTGATCGGCAGAAAGTTGCGCGTAAAGATCTGCGGCCTTCTTGAAGTTGCCGCTCTGGAATGCGTCGGCCGCTTGCCGTTCGATCGTACGCTTTCCTTCCAATAAAACAGGCTTCGCGGCCAGATCAGCCGACGCACTGGTCGTCGGCCCAGTCGCAGTGGGGACCGTGTCGAGTGACTCTCCGACGGAAGCCGACGGCACGGGATCGACGTGCGCCGAGCTCGCTGGTCTCGTCGACGCGATGGCGGAAGCGCTGGCGGACGGAACGACCGGAATCGGCTTCGTCTTCGTGGCAACCGCTTCTTCTTGCGGCTCGAGAATGACGTCGAGTGAAAAGAGCAGCGCGAATGGAAAGAGAACGAGCGCGACGCGCTTCACCATCGAGAAGGAGGCCCATTCGCGACGGAATCGGTGCCAGAGATTCTCCGTCGCTGGTGGAGGCGCGCCTTCCGGCGTTCGGAGAGCAGGCGGAGTTCCTCCCAGCTGAATACCGGCGAATGGATTCGTCGAGCTCAGCGCGGGATTCGACCCCGTATTGATCGAAGGAATCTTGTGCGAGCCCGTCGCGTCGAGCGGCTGAAACAGCGTCGATTCTTCGTCTGGCGGAGTTCCCGCGCGCAAGGCGCCGCGCATCGATCCCGAGCTCGATAGGAGCGTGCTGTCTGGCACGGACGAAATCGCGACGGGACCCGAACGTGAAGTCCCGAGGGAAGCTGGGAGTGATCCACTCGAGCTGGAGAGTGCCCCGCTAGAAACGCCAGCGCCCGCGCTCGGTCCCCCCGCGCCTGCGCCCGCAGCAGGAGGTGCCAGCGGATGCCGCGATTTGCCGATCGCGAGAATGGTGTCGGGCTCTCCCGCGCTCGGTCCAATGGTCGGAGGCTCGAGCGAGAATCGCTGAAGGTCACGCATCGACTCGACGGGAGCCGCAATCGTCGGATCGCCTTCTTCGAACGCTTCGTCGGACTGATAGAGAATGTCGACGCCGCCGACTTCGATCGCACTCGGGATCGGGACCTCGGTCCATGCCGTCGTGACGCGCCTTCGATTGACCGTGAGCGGTTCGTTCGGATCTGCACTCTGCACGTAGAGCGCGCGCCCGTCGAAGTAGAGGTAGCCATGTACCGCGAGCACGCGCGGTCCGACGATGCGCCAAGTGCCCTCGGTTCCCAGGCTCAAGGGATCGAGCGTCACGCCGACTTCGATCGCAACGCTCGGCGGTGCAGCCTCCGCACCGCGAATTTCTAGAAGACGCTTCTCACCCATGGCCGGGTCTCGGCGGTGGTGCCATCGATGTCTTCAAGGCGCGCGCTGCGTCGTAGATGGCCGCGGGCAAGTCGACGCCGTGCTCGTGAATTTGCGGAAGACAAATCGGCACGATCCCCGTTGGAACGAGCTCGGTGATGAGCTCGCCCTTGTCGTCTGCGCCACGGAACTTTCGTTCGAAGATGTTCTGCAGTTGATACGTACCCGTGCGCGCGTCGTATCCAATGCACTCCGCTACGTGCGTGATCTTGCGGCTGCCATCTTGGAGGCGAGCCACTTGGACAATGAGGTTGATCGCCGAAGCGATCTGGATGCGAAGCGCAGAGAGTGGAATCTCGATGTCGCTCATGAGGGCCATCGTCTCGAGGCGCGACAGCGTATCTTTGGGATACGTCGCGTGGAGCGTCGAAAGACAACCGCCGTGACCGCTCGTCATCGCCTGAATGAGGTCGAGCGCTTCGCCACCGCGAATTTCGCCGACGACGATGCGGTCAGGACGCATACGAAGCGTCGCACGAAAGAGATCGCGGATGGTCACGAGGCCACGACCTTTGTGATCCGCCGGGCGCGCTTCGAGCGTGACGACGTGGTCACGCTGCAGCTGAAGCTCGCGCGAATCTTCGAGCACGACCACGCGCTCACCTTGCGGAACGAACGACGAGAGCGCGTTCAACATCGACGTCTTTCCGCTTCCCGTTCCACCGGCGACGAGCACGTTGAGCTTGCTGGCAACGAACGCATGAAGGGCGCTTGCGCAATCCGTCGTCATGGCGTCGAACTTGATCAGCTTCTCGATGTTGAGCGTCTCTTTGAAGAAGCGACGAATCGAAACGCTGGGGCCATCGGGACACGCGGGCGGAAGCACGGCCTCGACGCGTGAGCCATCGGGGAAGCGTGCTTCGAGGATGGGACGGTTTTCGTCGGCGGTCTTGCCTACGTACTGCGCGAGATTGCGCACGGCAGCGGCCAACGCTTCTTTGTTGTCGAACTTGGCGTTGGTGAGCGTGAGCTGTCCCTTTCGCTCGATGAAGATCTGGTTGGGACCATTGATCATGATCTCGCTCACCGTCGCGTCGTCGAGAAAAGGCCTCACGGGGGCAAAAAACTGGAGCAGCGTCTCTTCGAAGACCTCCTTTGGAATCTCGCGATCACTGTTCATCGTTTGCCTTTCGGGATCGGTGCGGCGCCCGCGTCGATCGGACCGGAGCTTGGAGCCGAAAAAAGAGGCGTGGGAATGGAGGAGCCGCCGTCGCGAATCTCTCGGGGTCCGTCGCCCGTGAACGTGTTGGTCGGTTGGGGCACCTCTTCGAAAACGGAGGAGTGCGCCTCGGCCGCGTGCGGACCTCTCGGCTGGAGCCGCAGGTATTCGCGGAACTGGAGGTCAGCGTCACCGAGCTGCCGTGCGTCACGATAGGCCACACCGAGCGCGAAGCGCGCATCGGCGTAGTCGGGCCGCACTTTGACGACCATGAGCAAGTTCTCGGCGGCACGGGGGTTATCACCTACGGCAGAGTAGATCGTACCCAAAACATAGCGCAAATCCGCGTCATCTGGATGGCTTCGAAGGTAGGATTCCGCGTAATCAATGGCGATTCGGTAGCGCTCGCCGAGCACGCAAGCCTTCAAAAGGAGCGGCATTGTCGTTTTTACGGGCGCGCCGTTCTCGAGGGCGACCGCAAGGTACTGCTCGGCGCGGTTGAAATCGCCGAGGGCGAGGTACCCTTTTCCCTGCTCGAGAAGACGATCGCTCTTGCGCTCCATTTGGATGGTCTCGAGACGTTTTTCGGTCTCGGTCTTCTTCGCACTGCCGCCACAAGCCACGAGGGTCGCGAGAACGAGAGCGCACGTCGCGCACGACCACCCGCTGCGCACCATCACTTCGTCGCGGTCTTCCCGAGCTTCAATCGAAGCGTGCGATCCTGCTCGGAGAGCCATTGCACGTACTTCGACGGCTTTGACGATGGATCGCGATTCTCGGTGATCGACAAGAGAACCTGAACCTCGCGAGCAGCGAGCCTCTCGTTCGTGGGCGGAGTGAGCGCGCGCTCGAGTCTCACGCGATGAACGCGATAGTCGTCGTTGATCTCTTTGCGAAGCGCTTGCGCGACGGCGAGAGACTCTTCCGACGTCTGCTTCTCGTCTGCGGCCGTGTAACACGCCGCCGCTAGCTCGTAGAGCGGCACGGCATCGACGCCGTCGCGCATTCGGAAAGGTCGTCGCTCCCGCTTGGCCTCCGCGCGCTCGCGATTGTCTTTGGCGGATCCGAGCGCCGCGATCTTGTTTCCTCGCTGCGGACACGTCGTCTGCGGCGCGGCGAAGAGATCGGGAAAATCGTTGGGCATACGCGAGAGCGCGGTCGGCTCTTTCGTGTCTCCGAGGAACCAAACGACCCCCCCAACGACGATGAGCAAACCCGCGAGAATCGTGACCGGGCTTACGGCGCCCTTCTTTTTCTTCCCGCCCCTGCTCGTCCCGATCCCAACGACGGCAACGCGCAGCTGCGTTTGCCCGATCGTGAGAATCGCGTCTTCGCCGATGGGTTGATGCGTGAACGGCGCGCGATCGATCATCGGCGGCGGCTCGGTGGCGAGTGCTCGTGCACCGATCGTATTGCCGACGAGCTCGAGGAGAACGTGTTCGGGGGCGGCTTGGTCGATCGCCAGGCGAACGTCGCAGTGCGCGCCACTACCGATGAGCACGCGTTCGGCTTCGATGGAGAACTGCTCCATCTTTCCGTTCGGATGAAGAATGTCGATGCGTACGAGTTTCAGGATCGCCTCGTCAGTTTTTTAGAGTTTCCCGTCGAGTCCGAGCATGGACGGAGCGAGGATGAGAATGAGCACGGAAAAGAAGACGAGCATGACGGGACCAGACATCGCGACGCCGGCCTTTGCCGCCGCTTCCTCTGCCCGCACGGACTTGCGCATGCGCGATGCCTGCGCCTGAATTTGGAGCACATCGACGATGGGATTGCCGCGTTCTTCGGCTTGAATCAGCGCGGAAGTGAACTCTTTCACCGTCTCGATCGGCGCACGCTTCGCGAACTCCGAGAGCGCATCTTTGCGCGTGCGGCCGAGGCTCAACGACTGGAGAATTAGCGAGAACTCTTCGGGGATCGGCGCTTCGGGGTTGCTCGCCTTTTCGACGACCTGACGAACCGCACCTGGGAAGTCGAGACCTGCGCCCATCGAGAGCGACATCAGGTCGATCGCGTACGGAAGGCCCTGTCGCATCTGTTGCATCCGCTCGTCCGAGGCGGCACCCATTTGCAGGTAGGGGGCGAGAAAGCCGAACAAGAGACCGACGAGCGCGAAGATGAAATAGTTGTCGAACGTGTAGCCGAGCGCGAGTCCCATGCCGAGCCCACCCACCATCGAGAGCATCGTCAGCGCCACGAACTCTTCTGCGGTGAGCCCCAGAAAGTCGCCGGCAAGGGCGATCCAGTTGTTCACCTTCTCGTGCTGCTCGTCCGAGAGGACACCGCTGACGCGCACGCCGAGCCAACGAATGAGGGGCTCGACGTTTTGCCAAGCCTCGTTCGTCTCGAGAAGCTTCTGACGTTTGAGACCGCGCAGGCCGAGGCGAACCGCCGGGCGCGAAGGCGCACTCGAGATGGCGTAGAGGGCAATCGCGGCCGCAACTCCGAAGAGCGCGACGAACGCGTAGCGATAGAGCTCGTAGAGAGTGAACGTCATATCTTCACCGCAAGAATCTTGCGCGCGAGGATGATTCCTCCCGCCCAGAAGCCCACCGCCGCGAGCGAAAGCACGACACCGGTCATCGTCTTGCTGAGGACGTCGAAGTAGCCCGGCCAGAAGGCATTGAGGCCGAAGATGAGCACGGCCGGCATCACCGCAATGACGTAGAGCTGCACTTTGCCTTCGGCGGTCTTCGTGCGCATGACACCTTCGAGACGATTCATCTCGCGGAGCGTCGCTGCGGTGGTCTCGAGAATCT
>JAHFDV010000585.1 GCA_023248815.1 Myxococcales bacterium | reverse complement strand
CCCTGGGTGGCTCGACGCCCAATGGAATTACGAAGACTGGAACGGACGAAAAGAAGGCCGACGCGGCGGGATCCCACACGGGAGCGCTCGTCGCCGGAGGCGTCGCGGGCGCAGTGCTCCTCGGCGGATTCGGCTTCATCGTTTCGCGAAGGAATGCTGCCTTCCAACGTGATCGCGCCAAGTTCGACGAAGCAAAGTCGCGCGCAGACAAAGCCTTCAGCGAGGTCGTGCTCGCCGCAGAAGACGTCGCGCCCGAGGCGGCCACGCGCCTTCAGTTGCGTGCGGGAGAGCTCAAAAAGCGTATCGATTCGGCGGGGGAGCTCGCGCAAAAGAACCGCGCGCGTCTTCGCGATCCCGTGACCATCGGCGAGCTCGAACAGCTCGAAAACGAGCTGATGGTGCTTCGCTCTGAAGTTTTGCAGGAAAGGAGAAAGTAATGCTGAAAGCCCAAATCATCGTCAATCTTCCGAGTGTCGAAACCGCAAGAGGGATGGGGCCCATCGAATGGGTGCGGTCTCTTTTTGGCGCGGAGCTCGATCTCCGGAGCGGCAAAGAAGCGCTGACGGTGAGCGCTTTCTCGCTCGTCGAAGGATTGTCTCGCGCGTTCGCGCAGGCTGGCGTCACGAATGTCATCTCGCTCCTCATCGACAAGAAGGTCATCTACCTCGATGCCAACGACGTGCCCGACGATCTCGATCTCCTCGTGCAAGCGGCCACGAGCGCGGGCGTGCTCGACCGGCGCTTCAAGGAGATGCATCTCGTCCTTTCGCACAAGGAGAAGGGTCTTCACACCATCGTCGATGTCGGCATCGAAAGTGAGGTGACGCTGGGTGGAGAAGAGATGACCATCGATCTCTCGGCACGACTCGAAGAGCTCCAGATTCTTGCGGGCGAAACGGCAGCGGCGTATGCGCAGCGAATTCAAACCTTCGGTGCAAATCCCAATGCGCTCGATCCGCATCGCAACTCGCTCGATGCGCTGGCGAGTCGCATCTCCGCGGCCATCGGCCGAAGCATCGCCGGAGCAAGGCCTCGCACGGTGCCTGCGGTGGTGCAGCTCATTCGTCCCGAAGCGCGACAGCTTTCGCAGTTTCGAAATCTCGGGTGGGGTGAGAACGCGACCGCGCCGGCGTATCGACCCTTGCCGACGCGTCAGCAGTATGGAGCGTACGCAGACCCGTTCTATTACTATTACTACGACCCGTATTACGACTTCGTCTCGTGGACGCTTCTCAACTCGATGATGATGCCGTCGTACGGGCATTGGCATACGCCGTATGTCGAGGTGATTTCGCCGGGCGGCGCGTCGATCTACAACGGCGCAGACCCCGCCCTTTTCTCGCAAGATTGGGGAGGAAGCGCCGTGTCTTTCGCGTCCGACGGATCCCTCTCCGTCGACAGCTCGATTCCATTCACGAACGCGGAAGATCCGCTCCAATCGATCGATGTTGGTGGAAGCGACACCAGCAGCTTCAGTGACGGATCGTTCGGAAGCAGCGATTCGTTTTCCAGCGGCGACTCGTCGAGCTCGACTTCGTGCAGTTCTTCCTCTTGCAGCAGCAGCTCGTCGTGTTCGTCGTCGAGCTCGTGCAGCTCATCTTCTTCGTGCAGCTCGTCGAGCTCGTGCGGCTCCTCGTGTAGCTCGTCGTCGGACTGAAGAGACGGGGGCCTTTTTGCGCGCCGCCTTAGGGCGCCGTCGACCCCCGGCAGTGAGAACCGAGAATCCTCTGTGGCGACGCCTGGCGCTCCGCGCTGCAACCTTGCCGAAGATCGAACATGAGGGGCGATGCGACGTGGGGCGACGGCCCCTTACTCCAGCAGCACCCAGAGGCGCGCAATTTTGCCGTCGGCAAACTCTGCGGCGTCGGTTCCCCGAACGACGATCGGCCCGTCCTTGGGGCCCGCATGCCATCGTAGACATGCGAGACCGTGATGACCGGTGGCGATCCCTTACCCTAGAGCTCTCTCGCACTTTAGCGATCGTGGTCGGCCCATGGACGACGTGATCTTGAGATAGTCCGTCTCCAGGCGTACATCCATTCGTGATGCGCGCGAGGCCTGGCGGCCACGGCGACGGAGCACCAGGAGCTCACGACGGCGTGCTGGATGGGTCGGCGTCGACAGGGACGGATCCCTGGCGACACCTCTCAAGATGCGCTCGCAGAGTGAGGGGGAGACTGCTTCTCGGACTTGCGGCGTCGCCGTGCCGAGCGGGCCGGCGCGGCAGGTCGCGTGTCCTCACCCGCACTTAGCTCCTGCGTCATCGTCACGGCCCAATCCTGACGTGGCGACGGAGCGAGATTTCAGTTGGACCGCACACGAAACTGCTTTTTCCAGCGGCGCTTTTAAGGAATTGTCTCGTGCCATGCCTTCCCGACCCGAACCTACGATTGCGGATCTACTCGAGCTGGTCGGGCACGAAGAAAAGGAGCGGCGCGGTGACGTGGTCGCCAAGCCGAGCGCAAAGTATGTAGCGCGGGCGAGGGCGCTGGCCGAAGCGATCGACCTGGCTCAAGAGATCCGTGCGGCAACGCCGCACGCGCGTGATGATGAAGGTCTAGTGCTGATGGAGCTCGAGACGAAAAGGATGGCGCTCGATCCGGAACCCCCGTTCGCCAACCTGAAAAGCCTGAAGCATGCGGAGGCGATGTTCTTCACCTACTGGGGTGAAGGTGGGGGACCCGAGATCGAAGCGTTCTGGCGCGAACTCGAACGGCGTAAGCTTCCGTTTCAGCGTGTCGACACAGCGAGGGCGGCGCTCGATCGCGGCCGAATCGTCGACCAGGTCGAATACGAAACCGTCGCGGATGCAGTGAGCGACGAGCGATTCAGTGATGCCGAAAAGAAGAAGCTCGGCGCGATGCTCGATGCGTATGGAACGCGAGCCGCAAAAAAACACACTGCGCGAAAGCGGTGATCTGTCTCGCTCTCTGGAGCGATGGCGTGGAGGCGGGTAAGCTGCAGATGCCTCTTCGTCCCTTCATCGGCAGTACCTCCCCAGCGTACATCCATTCGTAATGCGCGGCACCGGCGTGTCGTCCGCAACCTCGAATGTACGATTGCCTTTCACCGTCGCGAAGAGCGTCCGTATTTTCGCACGCGGTGAGGCGTGGCGGGTGAAGGGCAATGTGTGATTGCCCAAGGAAATCCTGATGTTGATACAGGTGTGCGTCTTCGGATAGGTGTCGAGGATGCCCACTTTCAAGCTTGGTCGCAGTTTGGTCATCGCCGTTGCTTCCTTCGCGCTCCTCGCTGGCGCGTGCAAGAAAGGAGGCTCGTCATCATCCACGAAGACGGAAGAGGCGAAAGCCGACGAAGGAGATGCGCTCGGCGACAAGCTCGATGGCTACATCGAGTGCTACAACAACGTCGACAAGGACGCACACGACTCCATGCGCTACTACGCGCGCTGGATCGACGACACGGAGAAGGGCCCCTCCGGCAAAGAGAAGAGCGTCAACGGTGTGCACGAGATCGCCACGTCGGACGTCACGAGCTGCAAGAAGAAGCTCGAAGAAGGAAAGGCGAAGAAGCCCGCGCTTCCGGATCTCGAGGCAAAGGC
>JAHFDV010000190.1 GCA_023248815.1 Myxococcales bacterium | reverse complement strand
CGTCTTTCCGTTCGCGAAGTTCCCGGGCGTCGACACGATTCTCGGACCGGAGATGCGCTCGACCGGCGAGGTCATGGGGATTGCGGGCTCCTTTGCGCAAGCGATGCAAAAGAGTCTCCTCGCAAGCGGACAGTCCGTGCTTCCTCCCACGCCGAAAGACGGACGTCGCGCCTTTCTCAGCGTGCGCGACGCCGACAAGGCCGCCGCTTGCGTCATCGCGCGGCATCTTCACAACCTCGGCTTCACGATCATCGCGACGGAGGGGACGGCCAAGGCTTTCAAACAGGCGCGCATCCCCGCGACGCAAGTAAACAAAGTGACACAAGGCTCGCCGCACATCGTCGACGCAATCCGCGGGGGAACGATTTCCCTCGTCGTCAACACGGCGGCGGGCGCGCAAGAGGTGCGCGATAGCTACTCGATTCGTCGCTCGGCGCTTCTCGCACGAGTTCCCTATTTCACGACGGCCGCCGCAGCGCTCGCGGCTTGCGACGCGCTTGCGTACACGCTCAACGACAGCACGGTCAAAGTGCGTTCGCTACAGGAGTGGACAGCGAAGTGATACGCTCGCGGGCGATGTCTTCCCCGCGTAACGCAGTCGTCTCTTCGCTCGCTTTCGCGCTCGTTTTATTCGGCTTTTCGCGCGCCGCCTCGGCAACGACCTACGTCGTCAGTCCGACCTCGGGCAATCCGAATCTCGGCTCGGTGATCAGCAAGCTGCAGCCTGGAGATCTCGTCGAGGTCGAAGGTGGCGCGCAGTATCCCGGCGACATTCACATGACGAACAACGGCGCGCCCGGAAAGCCGATCACGTTCCGTGGCATCGCAAAGAACGGAAAGCTTCCCGTCATCTCCGGTGGCGACTACGGAATGATGCTCCACGCGAACTACCTCGTCTTCGAAAACTTCGAAGTGAAAGAAGCGAAGGGCGCGGGCGTGCTCATGAAGGGCAACGAAGTGACGGTGCGCCACGTCGTCGTCCACGACTGCACGAACCACGGCATCCTCGGGACGGACGAAGAGACGGGAAACCTGCTCATCGAGTACTCCGAGCTCTACAAGAACGGCAGCGGCGATCGCCATCATCAGATCTATGTGGCAACCGACGAAGACAAGTTCAAAGGCTCGGTATTCCGCATGCAGTTCAATTACCTGCATGATGCAAAGGGCGGCGTCAGCGTGAAGTCCCGCGCCGAGCGCACGGAGATTTATTACAACTGGATCGAAGGCGCGGAGTACCAAGAGCTCGATCTCATCGGCGCCGAAGAGCACGACGAAGGCGTCGCCCGTGAAGATGCCGACGTGGTGGGCAATGTCATTCGTCGGACCAACGGCGGCGCGATCGCGCGTCTAGGCGGTGACGGTTCGGGACAATCGAAGGCGCGCTATCGCTTCGTGAACAACACGTTCTTGATGCATCCCGAAGGAGGCTTCGTCTTCCGAGCGCAAGACGGCCTCGAGAGCATCGAGCTCGAGAACAACGTAATGTACCGAGAAAAAGGCCCGAATTTCGGCCTCGTTCGCGAAGAAGATGCCGAGTGGGTTGGCAAGACGTCGAACGTCTATGGCTCGAACAACTGGGTGAACCGCGGCACGAAGATGCCCTCGGGTGTGAAAGACACCGTTTATGGATCCGATCCCGGATTCACCGACAAGGGCGCATTCAACTACCTCCCGAAGTGCAGTGGCCCTCTCGTGAACGCCGGCACCGACACGCCGACGAGCCCCGCGAAATTTCCGTTTCCCAAACCTCTCGCGCTTCCCGCAATGAGCCCGGTGCGCTCGTGGCTCGCCGTCGGAGCGTCCGTCGCACGCACCAATGCCGGCGTGGTCGACATCGGCGCGTTCGAATGCGCTTCGCCTCCATCGCTCGGACCTGCGCCGAAGAGCAGCGCTCCCTTCGGGCTCGACGGAGGAACCTTGAACGGCATCGGCAAAAAGAAGATCGCTGTCGCTCTTCTCGGCGTAGGCGGCATCGCGTTTCTAGTGTTTCGCCGCTTCAAAAAGCGCGGCGTTCCGTCGCCCGAGACTGCGAAGAAAGCTTCAGCTTGAGACGGTCGTGAGCGATTCGTAGGCCTTACGGATCGTCGTCACGTACTTCACGAGGAACGGCAGCTTGTCGAGACCGAGCGCCTGCGGCCCATCGCAGAGCGCCGTCTTCGGATCTGGATGCACGTCGACGAGGACCATCGACGCTCCTGCGATGACGCCCTGACCGATGACGTGGAAAATGTCCGGCAGGCCATCGGGAGCCGCATCCATTCGACCGACGGAGTGTGACGGGTCGACGCACACCGGAAGGCGCGTGAGGCGACGCACGACGGGAACGTGCGCGAAGTCGACGAGGTTACGGTGCGGCTCACCGAGCTGCGTCTTCACGCCGCGGAGGCAGAAGACGATGTTGGAATTGCCCTCACTCGCGACGTACTCGCAGGCGTTGAGAGATTCTTCGAGCGTGATGCCCATGCCCCGCTTGAAGAGCACGGGAAAGCGCTTCTGCTGACCGAGCGCACGGAGAAGCTCGAAGTTCTGCGCATTGCGCGTGCCGACCTGCAACATGACGCCCGTCGGATTTCCCGTCGATTCGAGCGCTCGTTCGATCTCACCGACATGCCGAGCGTCCGTCACTTCCATCGCGATGACCTTCACGCCGTACTTCCCCGCGAGCTCGAAGACCCACGGCAAGCAGTCTTTACCGAGACCCTGAAATTCGTAGGGGCTCGTGCGTGGCTTGTAGGCTCCCATGCGCGTGGTCACGATGCCGTTGTCTTGCAGCGCACGCATCGTCTCTTCGACGTGTTGCGGCGTGTCGACGGCGCAGAGTCCCGAGAAGATGTGCACCTGCTTCTCGTCGAACGAGACGCCGTTGTAGTCGAAGCGGTAGCCGGTCATCTTCGAGTCGTGCCTTCCGAGAAGCCTGTATTTCGTCGAGACGCGCACGACGCCGCGCACGCCGGGAATCGTCGCGACCTCACGATCCGGTATGGTCTGCATGACCTGCGGCGTGCCGATCAAGTGGATCTCTACGACGCGGTGATTGGCGCCTTCGAACGTGTGGAGGCGGAGCTTCACCCCAGGAAAGCGCGACGCAAATGCTTCGACGTTGCGCTGCGTTTCACTCGAAGCATCTGGCTCAAGGGTGATGATCATGCGGGTCGCTTCTCCTTCGACGTTCGTGGAAGACTCGATCGTACGGGAAAACGACGAGCTCTGGGAAGTTCACTGAGGCTCGCAGCAGACATCACTTTTGATCGAGACGGACGGTCGATGGCGACCCGTGAGGGACGACGGCTTCGAGCTCGAGACGTCTCTCTCGCGCCTGCACGAGTCGCGCCTCCAGCGTTTCTGGCGGCGCCGCGAGCAAACCAACGAGTGTCTCGTGCAGCTGGGCAACGGCGTTCACGAGGGCCACGCGGTTCTTGTCGACGATGTTGGAGAGCATGTGAGGTGGGCTCATCGCGGTTCGCGTCGCACCCCGAAACGATGGCCCCGCGGCGCGCGTATCTTCGGCGTTGAGCGAAAGCGCAATCGCGAGAAGCTGCGGAAGATGGCTCAATGTCGCGAGCTTCGCGTCGTGTTCGTCCGGCGCCATCTGCATCGTGCGCATTCCGATGCTTGAAAACAGACCTTCCACGCGATCGAGCGCGTGCGAGGCCGTCTTTTTCGTCGGCGTGATCACGAACGGCGCGCCGACGACGAGGTCGCGCCGCGCGGCGGAGATTCCGCGACGCTCGACTCCGAACATGGGGTGACCCCCGACGAAATACGCGGTTTCCGGAATCGCTTCGTCCAGCGCGGCAACGATCTCACTCTTCACGCTGGCGGCGTCGACGAGAATCGCTCCCTTCGCGAGATGCTTCATCGCGTCGCGCCCGACTTGGACGATGACGCCGAGTGGCGCCGCCAAGACGACGAACTCGCACTCACCGATCGCCGCGAGATCCTCAGTGCAAAGGTCGGCGACGTGCATCGCAATCGCGGCGTTACGCGTCGTCTCGTCGGGGTCGACACCGACGACGCGATGGCCGTGCTGCCGAAACGTCATCGCGAGTGAGCCACCGATGAGACCGAGCCCGACGACGGCGATGTTCAAGGCGCGGCCTTCACGAGATCGGGGCGCAGGCGAACGGCTTCACGCAAGTAGACGTGGCTCACCTCCTGCGCGCTCTTCTCGGTGTTCACGAGGAGGAGAAGGCGCACGCAAAGCGGTAGCGAATTCGGTACGGCCATCTCCACGGCACAAGTGAGTGGAACATGCACGTGTCCGAGCTCGCGAATCGCACGCGCTGGAAACGTCGCGTCGAGATCCGGGGTTGCCGTAACGAGCACGGCGCCGATGTCGTCAGGGGCGATGCCATTGCGCTCGAGCACGGCCAGGTAGAGCTCCTTCGTGGCCTCGAGGATCGCCTCTTGGCTATTTCGCTCGGCGGTAGTGGCTCCTCGAATCCCGCGACAAACCATCGGCACCTCGAGGGTTGATGCTACCATTTGGCGGTGAGCGCGAGAGGCTTCGTTCCATGAGTCTACGCGTGGTCACGCTCCCGCCTAATCTTCGCGACGTCGAGGCCATCGCATTCGCCGAGGCAGTGAAAAAGCGCGGCGCCGACATCCTCGAGGTCCGCAACGATCTTCACGAGAAATGGCCGCTCACGGGAGAAGCCCCGCTTCCGCTCCTCGTCAGCGAGCGCGGCAAGCCGCTCGAAGCGGCGTGGAAGGCGCGCGCCACCTACATCGACATCGATCTCGTCGATGCTCCGATGACCTCGTCGCGGAGCGATACGACCGAAGCTTCATTGGACTCTTCGAAGACGATCTTGTCGCGGCACACGAAGGAGCCGCTGACGACCGCCGACGCCCTTTCCTTTTGGAGACCATTCCAAGAGCGTCGCGCGCTCGCGATCAAACACGTCGAACCTTTGGGATCGCTCGACTCCGCGGCGAGGCTCTTCGAAACGCAGGCCGCATTGCAGGCGATGTTCCCCGAGACAAAAGTCACGGTGCTGGCGATGGGCCCGCTCGCTTCTCCTTTCCGCGCGGTGCTCGCCGAGAAAAACGCCTTCGACTACGTCGCAGAAGGCTCCGCGTATCAAGCGGCGCCAGGACAGCGCCTTTTGGACGACGCCGTCCGAAGCGCTCGAAAGACGGAGAGCAGCGCCGAATCGCGCACGACATCACGCCTCGCGATCCTCGGTCATCGCATCGAGCACTCGGCATCCCCGCGCCTCCATCCGCCCCCCTTCGATCGCATCGACGTTCCCGAAGACGCGGACCTCGGCGCTCTGCTGCGCGCGCTTCAGCCCCATTATCTAGGCTTTGCCGTGACGAGCCCCTTCAAGATTGCGTCAGCCAAGGCCGTCGGCGCGTCGCTTCCCTCGATCAATACGCTCGTACGAATGGGCGACGGCTACCGTGCGACCAACACCGACGTCGATGGAGCGCGGGCGATCTTGCGTAGACTTTCATCGAAGCACGTGACGATCCTCGGCAACGGCGGAGTGACTCCCGCCATCGTGGAAGCGTGCGCGTCTCTGGGCATCTCGTTCACCGTTTTGACTCGCGCGGACGCGAAGGATGCAGCCCTCGAAGGCGACATTCTTTGGACGTGGCCGCCGCATGTCGACCCACCATCCGGGCTGAGACTCGATGGCGCTCGCGTCGCCGTGATTGCCTACGGACCTCCCGGCAAACACATTTCAGAGCGCGTGACCCACCTCGGGGGAACGCCTATCGCACTCGGAATTCGCTGGCTCATCGCGCAAGCTCGCGCGCAACGAACCTTTTGGGGAATCGCATGAATACTTTTGGCCGCCATTTTCGCGTGACGACATTCGGAGAAAGCCATGGTCCCGCGCTCGGCGCCGTGATCGACGGATGCCCAGCAGGCGTGACCCTCACGGAAACGCACATTCAACGTGCGCTCGATCGCCGCCGTCCGGGGCAGTCATCGCTGACGACGCCTCGAAACGAGGGCGATCGCGTCGAGATTCTCTCGGGCGTGTTCGAAGAGAAGACTCTGGGAACTCCCATCGCCTGCATCGTTCGAAATCAGAATCAGCGCTCTGCTGACTACTCTGCGCTCAAAGAGGTCGACCGTCCGGGCCACGCCGACGCCGTGTGGCGCGAGCGGTACAAGCACCGAGATCATCGCGGCGGCGGACGCACCAGCGGTCGCGAGACACTTTCACGTGTCATCGGGGGATCCATCGGCGAAGCGTTTCTCGAACGAGAGCTCGCCAATTTCTCGGTCGTCGCTTGGGTCTCGCGCGTCGCCGACATCGAGGCGGGCCAACCGGGTATGATCGATCGTGCGACCGTCGACGCGCATCCGACACGTTGTCCGGACGCCGCCGTGAATGAGCGCATCTCGGCGCGCATTCTCGAAGCGAAAGAGAAAGGCGATAGCCTTGGTGGATCCATCGACGTGCGCGTCATCGGCGTCCCCGTCGGCATCGGTGAACCCGTCTTTCACAAGTTGAAGGCAGTGCTCGCAGGAGGACTCGCTTCCATCGGCGCGGTCACGGGAGTCGTTTGGGGCTCGCCCGACATCGACGAGCGCTTGCAGATGGAGGGCACGTCATTTCACGGCGACAAGGACGTCTATGGCGGCGTGCAAGGGGGCCTCGCGAATGGGCATCCGCTCTTTCTCCGCGTGCTCTTCAAGCCGCCAGCCACGCTTCTCGATCACGCGAAAGGTGGCCGCCATGATCCTTGTATCCTCCCGCGCGCAGTTCCCGTCGTCGAGTCGATGGTAAGTATGGGACTCGCGGATCTCTACCTCTCCTTTCTCTCCCTTCCCCACCGCGCATGAGGCCTTCCGCATCCAAGACGAAGCCATCGACGGGTTCGCCCGGCGAGGCAAAGGTCGCGCAAGAACTCTGGGGAACCTTCGCGAGCCTCTCCAAACGCGCGCAGGGTCCGCGGCTCTTCGTCGTCGATGCGCGCGTCGCCGACCTATTTCCGAAGGTGAAAGCGCTCGCCCTTGGCGCGCCTCACGTACTGCTTCGCGGCGGGGAAAGCGCCAAAAATATTCGCTCGCTCGAGCGCATCTTGGGGGAAGCCTCGACCCTCCCACGCTCGGCCGGCACCATTTATGCGATTGGCGGGGGGACGATCGGCGATGTCGCCACGGTCGCGGCGCATCTCGTCAAACGCGGTGTTCGACTCGTCCAGGTCCCGACGACGTTGCTCGCCGCCGTCGACAGCTCGCTCGGAGGCAAAGGTGCCGTCGACCTCTCGACGAACGGCCGCCTCTACAAGAATGCAGCAGGTGTTTTTCACTACGCCGACGAAACGTGGATCTGCACCGAGCTCTTCGAGACATTGAACGAGCGACAGATTCGCGAAGGCTCGATCGAAGCGTGGAAGATGGTGGTCTGCCTCGACCCCAAGCTCTATTCCGCTTACTCGCGACGCGCGCCGAACCTGCGCACGCTCATTCGTGACGCGAGAGAATTGAAGACGAAGGTCTGCACACAAGACCCCTACGAGACGCGCGGCATTCGCGAGGTGCTGAACTTCGGCCATACGATCGGACACGCCGTCGAGAGCCTGTCGGGCTTCAAGCTTTCTCATGGTGAGGCGGTCGGGCTCGGCATCCTGGCGGCGCTCGATGTCGGTCGGGCGATGGGAGTCACCAGCGAGATCGTTGCGGCGGAGGTCGAAGAGACGTTCGCGAAACGTGTCGGAGTGCTCCCCCGCGCGAAAATGGGGCGGCTTCTCATGAGCGTGACCGACGCAGCGCTGCTCGAGCTCGTCCGGGCCGACAAAAAGAACCGCATCGCTGGCGAGGTCAAGATGGTGCTCCTGGAGCGGCCGGGAACGACCAAGTTCGTGCGTGTTCCTGTCGAGGTGCTCGTGCAGCTCGCGCGCAGTTGGCGAAAGAGTCTTCGTCCATGAGCGCGAACGTCGACGCACGGAAGCTGCACGGTGGCTCGCTCGCCCCCCCGCTCTCCAAGTCGGATGCGCAGCGGAGCTTGGCGCTCGCGCACGCTCTCGGTCGCCCCGAGCTCCGTTCGTTCATGACGGAAGCACGTCCGCATGCGCTGTCCGAAGACGTACACGTGCTCGCCCATGCGCTCGAGACGCTTCGTGAAGGAAGATTTCCTGCCGACATCGATTGCAAAGATGGGGGCGCGCCCTTTCGTTTGGCGCTCACGCAGGCGGCGATCACGAAGGACGTAGATGTCTCCTTTCACGGCGGCGCGCGTCTCGGCGAGCGTCCGCATGCGAGTCTCTTCGCGGCGATCGAGGACGCGCTCGGTCCAGCCGGCCTCACGTTCGAGCTCGGTTCTCCTTGGCCCATTCGCGTGCGCGGCGAAGGACGCACGAGCGAGCCGCGATTCCGCGTCTCTGGCAAAGAGAGCAGCCAATACGCCTCGAGTCTTCTTCTCGGCGCTGCTTGTCTTGCGTTCCGTGAACGCCGCACGTGGACCGTCGAGCTGACGAGTGAGGTCGCCAGTCGAGGCTACCTTGCGATGACGATCGACTGGATGGGTCGCGCTGGGTTGGTCGTCGAAGAGCGCGCGCACGAAATACATGTATCATACAGTGAATCGGCGCGCCCGTCCCCGAAGGTTCCCGGCGATTGGTCGTCACTCGGCTATCTTCTCGTTGCAGCGTGGAAGACGGGCTCCGTCGTCGAGAACGTCGACGAAAGCGCAGATCATCCCGATCGCACGATCATCGAGAACTTACGCGCTGTCGGTCTCACTGTAGAAACGGTGAACGGCGGAACGCGCGTGACGGGCGTTCCAAAAAAGGGGCTCGTCGCAACGGCCGAAGAGTGTCCCGACGCGATCCTCACCCTTGCTGCTCTCGCAATGGTGTTGCCCGCCCCTTCGCGGTTCGACGACGTCGCGATCCTCCGCGTAAAAGAGAGTGATCGACTGGCCGGCGTCGAAGCGCTCGTCGCGGCCGCAGGCGGTACGACGAAGCACGAAGGAGATTCGCTCGTCGTCACTCCACCTTCCGCTCCGCGCAAGACCCTCGTCGTCGATACGCAACGCGATCATCGAATGGCAATGGCTGCAACGACCCTCGCTCTGCTGCTCGAAGGAAGCGTCGAGCTCTCGCAAGCCAAGTGCGTCGAGAAGAGCTTTCCTGATTTCTTCGCTCAGATTCGCAAGGCGGGAGTGACCGTCACGAGCGACGAGCCATTGATCGTGTGAGCAGCGAGCGACTCACTTCACGCAGGTGATGCGCGCAAAGTAATTTTGGTAGGTGCCCGTCCGTCCGTCGGACCACACGACTCCAAACTCCGCTCCGTTCCACGTGACGTCCGGGAAGCGCGAAGAAAATTCGGCGGGCGTGTCGGAGACGCGGAAGTCGGCGCGTCCCCCCACGCGTTGACCCGTCTCGTCGATGAAGGTGAGAAAGACGTTCGGCTTGCCGAATCGGTATTGGTAAAAGACGATGGCGCCGACGTCGTCGTGCCAGGCGATGTTCGACCAGTTGCCGTCCCCGCTGTTGTCTTCCTGGACGAGCTCCGATCCGAGCAGATTTCCATTCCCCGAGACGCGCGCCTCGTAAATCTCGTTGTCGGGAGTGCGTCCGTCTTCCCACGTTGCGAGCCAGCCGAAGGTAGTTTTTGCGATGCGCGCAAGGATCGCGTCGCCGGTGCCCGTGCGCACGGTCGTGTCCTTCGTGACATGCAACGTCTCGTCGAGGAGCGCGACATGAACGTCCTGCCCGGCTTCGTTCATCACCGTGTAGACCGCCGTGAGCGAGGTCGCGTCGCCAGCAATATACGGGTGCGTCGTCTTGTCCATCTGTCCGCCCAGTGTCAGCGGCGCGGGATCGGCCTTCGGAGCGAGGCTCGCATCGAGCGCGACGATCTTCGTGATGGGACGCCCCGCGTCGAGATCCATGTAGGCCATCGTGAGGCCCGCGGGAGACGCGCTGAGGATGGGCCGACCCTCCTCCGAAAGGAACGTTGCGATCGTGACTGCGGGCCCCGTAAACGCACCATTCGCGTCGAGCATTCTCCCGCGAATCGTTTTTGGCGTGCCAAGCTCCTCCCACACCATG
>JAHFDV010000584.1 GCA_023248815.1 Myxococcales bacterium | reverse complement strand
CACCGCGGTCTGTCTGCTCGCGCTTCTCGCGCCGCGTCTTCTACTTCTATCGCCCGACCTTGCGGGCCGCTTTCTCGTTCCCGCGATCGAGAGTGCCTGCGCGTTCCTCGTCTTCTCGGTTCTCACGACCATCGTGATGACGCGTGGTTTGCGTTCCGCTTTCGAGGCCATTCGCGCGGGAGCCGACGTACCGCCAAAAGCGCTCCTCGAGCTCGATTCGCTATCGGCGCGGCTTTCGATCGCCAAAATCGTCACCTCCATCGTCTTTTCGAGCAGCCTCGCGCTCCCATGGATCGCAACGCTTCCGTATGACATCGATGTCGTCGCCTCGCTCGGCGCACTTCTCATCGCGTTCATGAGCGCTGGCGCCATCACGATCTACGTGTTCTTGCGCAAGGTCGTCTCCTCCGTAATTGAAGAGGCGCCCGCACGCTCATCGGTCGCGGCCATCGGCATCGTCGAGGGATTGCCGCAAGATCGAGTGCCGCGCATTCGGACGCGATTTCTCCTCGCGGTTCTTGGCCCCGTCGCGTTCGTCGGTATGGGTGCCATTCTTCTCGTCTCGGCTCACGTGCGGATGACGGAGTTTTCGAACCGCCTCGAGACGAGCGAGAAAGCAGTGCGCGCCGTTGCGATGGATGTCGAAGGCTCCTCCAGCGGACGCGAGCTTGCGCTCGAAGCGTTGCGCAAGAGCGAGATTTCGGTGCAGACGACGCGAAAGACGGCTGCCTCCGAGCTCCCCCCACATACTTTTCTCTTTCATCTTCCGGATCGCGACTACCTCGTGGAGGTCGAGCCCTCGCACTTCAGCGCCAATACGGCGCTCTACGTTCTCATCGCGGCGTTCATCTGCTTTTGCGCAGGATTTCTCGGTTCGACAACCGGCGCGAGCTTCACGCGCGACCTCGGCCTTGCAACGCGAAGCATGCGAACGATCGGTGCGCTCGACGTCATCAAGGGAACGAAAATGGTGCAGGGTGCACGTTTTCAAACGATCGTGACTCTTCTCGACTCCGTCGACGCTCTCGGCGACGTGTTTCGTCGATTTGCTTCGGCCCATGAACGCGCCATCGGGTCACGCCAATCTTCGGAACGGATGCGCGGCTTCTTTCTCGCTTCGATGAGCCACGATCTCAAAGCTCCGCTCAACGCGATCTTGGGATTCGCCGAGCTCGTGCACCGCAAGCCGCTGACGGCAGGCCAAGAAGAGAGCGTCGCGATCATCGCGCAGCGCGGAAAAGAGCTCCTTCATCTCATCCACACGATTCTCGATTCCGCACGCATGGAGGATGCCGGCCTCGAGCTCCACGCCGAGAATGCGTCGTCCTCCGATGTCGTCATGGCGGCCGTGCTCGACGCGCGCGATCTCGTGGCCGGCTCCGAAGTGGAGGTGAACGCCGATCTCCAGCCGGGCCTTCCCTTCATCCACGTCGACTCGCAGCGGATGGTGCAAGCGTTGACGAACGTGATCGTCACGGCCTCACGCCTCGTCTCGAAAGGCCGCATTCACGTCAGTGCGACGCTCCCCCCGAATGCAACCTTCGATGTCGGCGAGCGCCTCCGCATCGACGTCGAAACGGGCGGCGTCGACATTTCGGAAGACGAGCTCAGCAAGCTCTTCGATGCGTTCCATCACGCCGATCGCGCGCGACGCCACGGCAGTCTCGGTCTCGGCTTGTCGCTCGCGCGCGGGATCGTCGACAAGCACGGGGGCAACATCACCGTCGAAGCGACACGTGCTTCGGGACTCGTCCTCCAAATTTGGCTGCCGATCGATCCCGTTGCCTACAGCGCACGGCGTCCCAGCATTCGCCCTAAATTTTAGGCGTTCTCAGACTTTCGCGAGGCCGAGGAGCTCACGCGCAACCTTCGTCGAAGCGACGGGACGCCCGATCGAATCGGCGTAGGCCTTTGCGCGCGCCACGAGCGGCGCGCTGCCTTCGGAGAGGACGCCCTTCGAGAGATAGATGTTGTCCTCGAGGCCGACGCGCGCGTGACCACCGATTCGCATCGCGAGCTCGGTCATCGGAAGTTGATGGCGCCCGGTGGCGGCGACTCCCCAGCTGGCTCCCTCCGGTAGCAACGTGACGAGATAGCGCAGGTTCGCTTCCGTCGCAGCGATGCCACCGGGAACGCCGAGGACGAACTGAAAGTGCAGCGGCGCTTCGATCACCTTTTCTGCGGCGAGCTTCACGCCCTCTTCCACATGGCCGACCTCGTAGCATTCGAGCTCGGGGACGCTACCTGCCGCGCGGATGCGGGCGGCCAGATCCCGAATCTCTCCGCGCTTGTTCACGAAGACATCGTCACCGAAATTCAACGAGCCGCAGTTCAAGGTCGCCATCTCGGGACGACACTCGAGGGGTCCCGCACGCTCGTCGAGGCTCATTCCGACCGCGCCGCCCGTCGACGTTTGAATCACGCAGTCGGTGCGCTTGCGAATCGCAGCGATGGTCTCGCGGAAGCGAGCTCCCGACTGCGTGTTCGTTCCATCGTCGTTGCGCACGTGGAGATGGATGACGGAGGCGCCCGCAGCGACGCAGCGCTCCGCTTCTTGCGCGATTTCTTCCGGTGAGACGGGCAAATGCGGCGTCTGTGCGCGCGTCACCTCGGCGCCGACGATCGCGGCGGTCAGAATGACGGGCGGTGAAACCGTCGTGAGGCGCTGCAGCTCTTTCGGAGTGACACATGTTCCGCGAGCGCGCGTGACGACGATGGGAGTGCTCAGCACTTCGGCCTGACTCGCACTCTTTCCTGGCTGACCGCGCAGGTTCTGAACCACCTTGCGCGCTTCAAACTGCATCGTGCGGCTGGTGTTGCCAATCTTCACGAGCTCGGCCGTTGCTTCGATGTAGTCGCCGGCGTAGACGGGCGCGAGAAATTCCACCGAGTCGTAAGCGCGGAAGAGGCCTTCGTCTCCGTCGAGGCGAATCAAGAGCTCGGTCGCGAGGTCTCCAAAGAGTCCGAGCATGCGCGCGCCATCGACGAGCTCTCCCGCGTAGTGTGCGTCGTGGCTCGACATTCGAAGGCGGACCGTCGTCTTTAGGCCAATCATGGTTCACCATTGTTGGCGTGAACCCTCGGCGTCGCAACTCCTAACTCGTGGCTCCGCGGGACGGGCCGATGCGTCGCGTTTCCATCGATTCGCACGACGCTTTCGATTACAACGGCGGCATGCGGGCGATCTTTCTTGCGCTGTCTTTCAGCAGCTTACTCGCATGCGAGACGTTTCTTCCTGCACGCTCGGATACGCCTCAAGGCGCCCTCGAAGAAAAGTGCGTGAGCACGTGTCGCAAGCAGATCTCGAGCTGCGATCAGAATTCTTGCATCAAAGGATGCCGCATCGCGCTCGACCGCATCGTCGAGCACGAGCAAGACACGGTCTTCGCGTGCGTGGCGCGCAGCAAAACATGCAGTGACTACGACTTTGCCCGCTGTTCGGCGCGGGTAGGAGTGCATGCCGACGGTGGACCTCCGCTTCCCGAGAAGCCCAAGAGCGAAGACGATTGAAGGACCCTTCCGATGCGTATCAACGACGATCGAAAACGCGAGCTCATTTTCCCCG
>JAHFDV010000189.1 GCA_023248815.1 Myxococcales bacterium | reverse complement strand
CGGCGAAGAAGCGCCCATCGTCTCCATTCCTCCCGCAGGAACACGCACGCAAGGTTCGATCGAAACTTGGTTTGCGAGCCCTACGGGACTTTCCGTGCTCGGTGGAACGGCCGCGGTCTTCTCACTGATCGCGTTTTTGAGCCAAGCATGGTGGTCGTGGGTCGTCGCAGCCATTGCGAGCGCGCTCCTCGGCTTCGTCGTGTTCAAGCCCATTTTCAAGCGCTGAAACGGCAGTGCCGCTTACGTCGGCGTTTGGGCGACGTAAGCGAAAATTACTGAGCGAGCGTGAGCCTGCGCGCGGGAAATAGCTGCGCGGTCGTCGGCGTATGCGCGCCCTTCGCCATCTTGAAGGCGACGGCCAGCGGCTGATCGACGGTTGCAGGTGTCGGCGGGAGCTCGCCCGGTTCGAGCGGCGTGCCTTCGCCTTCCGGAAGGGAAGGCAGCTCTGCTTCGTCGAACCCTTGCGGTACTTCGTAGACGTCGGCGGTGGGGGGATATGCGTCGTGCAAGATCTCTTCGCGCTTCTTTCCATCGGCGTAGACGAGCGTGCGGACGCGCTTGATCTTGTAGCCAGGGATCCCGTGCTGCTTGTGGATCACTTCGGTGACGTGGCGCTTCTCATTCTCGACGACCTTGCGAACGTAAGGAAGATTCTCTTCGACCTCGCGCGAAAAGACGACGCGGCGGAGCTCTTTGCGACTCCCATGGAGCTCGACGCGCATCGTGTTGCCTTCGGTGAACGCACGCACGACGAGCGCAGAATCGAGCGGATTGATGACTTTCAGATCGACGATCGGAAAGACGACCGTCGCGTCGAGCCCCATCGGCACGTAGACGCTCGGGCGCGAATGGGGAAGTCGCTCGGGGACGTCGAGCCCACCGAAGAATGCGGCAGCGTGGAAGGTGGTCGCCGCTTGGCACGTGCCGCCGCCGATCCCTTCGATCATCTCGCCCTTGTAGATCTCGAAGCTCGGATGGAAGCCGTTTTCGACGCTGCGCTCACCGACGACATCGTTGAACGAGACGATTCGTTTCGGCCAAAGAATGAGGCCGTCGAGCTTCTCTGCGGCGTTGTCGATGTTGAGCCCACGCTCGAGCTGATCGCCCTTTCGCGAAAAATGCGTCTCGTAGCTGCTTACGAGCGATGAAGCATCCAGCGACTCGGCATGCGTGCGCCGACGCGCGGGCGGAACGCTGCGAAACGCAACCTCGACCTCGGCGTCGTCTCCCGTGCCGAGTCTACTCAACTGCTGCGCGACGCTATACAGATCCGGATAGGAGCCTTCGACCTCCGGGACGATCGTGCGCGGCGAAAGGCGAAGGCGCGCGTCTCTGGGGGCGTGCGCGTACGCTTCGAATGCGCTCTTGAGTCGCGTGGCGAGGCGTCCGAAGTCGACCGACCGAACGGCCCCCAGCGCGCTTACGTGCTGTGTAAGCCCGAGCTCTTCCGGCGTGACCGTGCCCATCTGAGTCTTTGCGCCGCCCAGATTCGTAACGAAGCGGAGAGTGCCGGGAAGCGCGGCCACTTGGGGACCGGCATTCGAAGCCAGCTCTCGTGACTGTGGGATCGCCGGAGCGGTAAAATGCGGGGATTCTGCACGTGCCGGGCTCTCTTCGATCTCGAGCTTTCCGAGCCAGGCGGCGACGCCGAGACTCCCCGTGAACGTCACGAAGGAGAGCGCATGCCTGAAAGTGAAACCGCGCCAGCTCATCCTTCGAAAGCGTATCATCGGAAGAGATTTCGGTCTGCTCGCCGATGGCGCTACGGTATCCTCCACTTCCCCACCGCGCATGAAGACGTGTCCTCAGTGCAAGATTGTTTACCCGGACGATCGCACGTTCTGTTTCGTCGACGGCTCCGACCTTCAATCGATGGTCGATGCTCGCATCGGAACGACGATCATCGGCCGCTACCGCATCGAGAGCGTGCTCGGCGAAGGTGGAATGGCGACGGTGTATTCGGCGAAGCACACGCTCGTCGATCGCGAATGCGCGGTGAAGGTGATGAACCCGATGTTCGCGCAAGATCCCGTCGTGCGCGAACGCTTCTTTCGTGAAGCCAAAAACACGATCAAGCTGGCTCACCCGAACGTCGTCGACATCTTCGATCACGGCGAATGCGAGGACGGAACGCCGTTCCTCGTCATGGAACACCTTCGCGGCGGAACGCTCGCGCAGCTCATCGAGGAAGGCGCGATTCCCGTAAAGCGCGCCGTCGGTCTCATGATTCAGATCGCCTGCGGCATCGCGCGCGCACACGATCTCGACGTCATCCATCGCGACATCAAGCCCGAGAACATCTTCGTCTGCCGTCGTCAAAGCGGATCGGACCTCGTGAAGATCCTGGACTTCGGCATCGCTCGTGCCCTCCGCGAGAAGCCGCTCACGAGCGCGGGCGAAGTCTTCGGCACGCCGCAATACATGGCACCCGAGCGTATTTCGCAGCCGAACGACGCCGGACCCTCCTCGGATCTCTACGCGATCGGCGTCGTCTTCTACGAGATGGTGACGGGACGATTGCCTTTCGAGGCACGCGAGATTGCCTCCATCTTCATCAAGCATCTTCGGGAGCCGCCGCCATCGTCGCGGGCCTCCAACCCCGAGGTCCCAGAAGACCTCGACGTGCTCATCACACGCATGATGGCGAAGACCGTCAACGAGCGTCCCGTCGATGCGCACAAGGTCCAAGAAGATCTCACCGCGATCGCCAAAGCGATGGGCATCGATCTTCCCGTCGAGCCTGCGATGGATGCTTCGAGCTCGCGTCGAGCCGCGACGACCTTGTCGCCCGCGGAAGAAGGTCGCTGGTCTCGCGCGACCGAGCAGCTGCAGAAGCTCGTACTCGTCGGCTACGGAGCTCAGCCTCCCGCCGAAGCCCTCCGCGCCATCGGCACGATTCGTTCACGCGTTCCGGACGTCGTGAAATCTCGCCAAGAGAGCATCGCTGCGCAGGCCGAGCACGAGCGCGTCGCCGAGCGCGGTCGCGAAGCGCGCATTCGTTTCGGTTTCGCGGTGGACGCTCTCGGGCAAGACGCCTCGCGCGCGAAGCTCGAGGAGCGTCAAGCGGCCGAGATGCATGCGCCGCTCTTGAAGCTCACCGAAGAAGCGCGTGAAGACTTCCTCGTCACCTTGAAAGACATCGTTCGCGCAGAAGGTCGCAGTGGCCTCCAAGTGCCCAGTCAAGATCTCGCGGACGCCTATCGAGAATCGGCGGTGGCCGTCGAACGTTGGCTCAAGTGCCGCAACGACGAGACCGAGACGTTGACGGTGCTCGAAGAGAAACGGCGCGCGGTGAAAGATCTCGAATATCAAATCCACGAGCTGCGAGCCGCGCTAGCCGGCCACGAGAAGTATGCCGAAGAGCAGGAGCAAGCCTGCGCCGCGCGCGTCACCGAAGCCGGGCGCAAAGCCGATGCGCACGATCAAGAGCTCAAAGCCGTCGCGATGGGGGTGCTTGCTCCCTTCCTCGGCAAGAGCGAGTTCGAAGAACTTTGCGCCAACGTCCAACGCGCCATGGCAGCCTGAACATGACCGATTTCGTCATCCGCGGCGCGAAGGTTCTCTCCAAGGGCACCATCGCCAAACGAGCTCTCTGGATCGATCGCGGAAAGATCGAGAAGGTCACCGAGTTCGACGACGTTCCCGCAGGCCTCCCCATCGAAGAGTGCGGCGAGCTCGTCGTGATGCCCGGCCTCGTCGACAGTCACGTCCACATCAACGAGCCCGGACGAGAAGAGTGGGAAGGCTTCCTGACCGCCACGGCGGCGGCCGCAGCGGGAGGCGTGACGACCATCGTGGACATGCCGTTGAACAGCATTCCAACGACGATTAGTCTCGCCGCGCTCGAGACGAAACGCAGCGCGACGATCGGAAAGCTCGCCGTCGACGTCGGTTTCACAGGAGGGCTCGTGCCCGGCAATCAAGACGAGCTCGCCGGGATGGTCGCGGCTGGGGCGCTCGCGTTCAAATGTTTCCTCGCGCCCTCAGGCATCGACGAGTTCGCGCATGTCGAAGAAGAAGACATCCGCAAAGGGATGCGTGCGCTCACGAAGCTCGGCGTGCCGCTCTTCGCGCATGCCGAGCTAGCAAGCGCACTCCCTCCAGAAGGCATCGCTCCGGCGGACAAAGCCGCGAACCCGCGCGCCTACGCGACCTATCTCGCGTCTCGCCCGCGAACGGCCGAAGATCAGGCGATCGAGCTCTTGATCGCGCTCTCCAAAGAGCAGTCCGTGCGCACGCACGTCGTGCATCTGTCTTCGGCGACGGCACTTCCGCTCGTGCGCGCGGCGAAAGATGCGCGCGTGCCGTTCTCCGTGGAGACGTGCCCGCACTATCTCCATCTCTCCGCCGAGAACGTTCCCGATGGCGCGACGGCGTTCAAATGCGCGCCGCCGATTCGCGAAGAATCGAATCGCGTCGCTCTCTGGGATGCGCTCCGCGAAGGCCTCATCGATCAGGTCGTGACTGATCACTCGCCATCGTCTCTCGGCTTGAAGTGCATCGACTCGGGCGACTTCATGAAAGCCTGGGGCGGAATCTCCTCGCTCCAGCTCGGGCTCGCGCTCGTTCATACCGAGAGCAAAAAACAGGGCCGCAGCATCGTCGATCTTTCTCGTTGGATGAGCGAACGTCCCGCCGAGCTCGTGGGGCTACGCGGAAAGAAAGGCGTTCTCGAACAAGGCGCCGACGCAGACATCGTCGTGTGGGACCCCGAGGCGACGTTCGAGGTCGACGCGAAGAAGCTCGAGCACAAGAATCCCATCACGCCCTACTCGGGTGAGCGGCTCTTCGGTCGCGTGGAGCGCACGTATCTTCGCGGAGAGCGCGTCTTCGAGCGCGAGCGCGGTGTGATCGGTCGCAAGGGCGCCGTCGTCTCGTCCTGACGCGCGCATCGCTACGACGAGCCGAGCTCGCGCCCCCGGAAACCCGCGGATGACCGCCGAATAAGCGCTCGCGCTCCTCCGAAGCCGCGATATCCTCTCGGCCGTGTTTCGACGGCTCGATTTCGTTTTCGCAATTGCGAGCGCGTCTTCGTTCGGGTGTGGCGACGGCGGTGACGTCTTCGTAAAGGCTCCGATGAACGACGCGCCGAGAGCGACGATCGCGGTGCCCAAGGCGCCGGCACGCATGATGACGACGGCTGCCGAAGCGCCGACGAAGGCCAGCGTTTCGTGCCCCGATCCAATCGAAGGCGAGTGGCTCGCCCTCACGTACAACCCGGCGGTCGAAGACTGGTATCAGGTGCGGCTCAGCATCAAGCGCGCAGCGAAGGGATCTCAAGTCGTCCAGGGCGAGGTGCGCGTTCGGTTCTGGTCGGGCGATAGTGAGGCGAAGGCGCCTCCGGGTTGCCAAGACAAGGCGGCTGCGGAGCGCATCGTCCTTCAGCCCGCGAGAGGGACGTTCGCCGGCGATCAATTGCAGTTCAATGCTCAGTCGTGGTCGTTCGCGCCCGACTCGTGCTTCAAGCAGGGCCGCTACAATCTCGACAACTACTCGGGCCGCGTCGACAGCGCGCTCGGGGAGTTTCACGCGCGAAACGACGATTCAGGCCGCGCTCGCGGTGAGGAATCTCTCTTCCGACGCGTCAAGTGCGCGGGTACGGAGACCTGACGCATGAAGACTGCACGCAATCCTCACGTGAAAAGCTCTGCGAAGCGCGTCCGACGGTCGAGCGTCCTTCGGGCGTCGTTCGTTGCCGCCGTCGTCTCTGTGGCGCTTCTGACCTTTCCAAAGGACTCTCCTGCGAGCATCGAAGAGCAGCGCGCGCGCCTTCCACCCCCTGCCGAATGCACCGACGAGCTCGAAGGCGAGTGGCTCGCGCTGACGCACAGCTCGACCTACGACGACTGGTATCAAGTGCGCCTCACGATCAAACGGACCTCGCCCGGCGCGCAAACAGTCGAAGGTCAAATGCGCGTGCGCTTTTGGTTCGGTGACGACAATGCGATGAATCCCCCGCCATGTACGGAGCGCCGAGCGCAAGAGCGTGTCGTCATCCAGCCTTCGCTGGGGACCTACATCGACAACGAGGTGCAGTTTCATGCGCAGTCGTGGTCGTTCGCGCCGGAGTCATGCTTCAAATCGGGTCGCTACAATCTCGACAACTACTCGGGGCGCATCGATCACAAGCTCCACGAGTTTCAATCGGTGAACAACGACGGTGGCCGCGCCGTCAATGAACCAGCCGTGTTTCGACGCGTCAAATGCATCAACGGCCCCGACGTGCTCAGTCCGACGATGAGTCGCCCCGTCGACGTAAAAGCGCCTTCGTTCACGCCCAAACGAAAATGGGGATGCGGTACGTGAAGAGCCATCGGGGTCGCTCGACGCTTCTTCGCGTCGGTTTCGTAGCGGGCCTCGGCCTCGTCGTGCTCACGACTTTTCCTCGCGAGACGCCCGCGAGCGTCGAAGAACAACGCGCGCGGTTGCCACCGCCGGCGCAGTGCACGAACGACATCGAAGGGACGTGGCTCGGACTTCGCTGGAGCTCGCACCGGCGCCCTCCCGAGTGGTACAAGGTGACGCTCGAAGTTCGCTATGCATCGCCCGAATCGAAAACCGACCTCACGGGCAGCATCAACGTCCGCTTTTGGAAGGGCGGCGCAGAGGCGCAGACGCCTCCTTCGGGTTGCCGCTACGGTGAAGGCCTCATTTATCAGCCCGCGAAGGGCAAAATCATCGATGGCAACATCGACTTCGAGGCGCTCTCTTGGCAATCGGCAATGCCTGGTTGCGAATACACCGCGGGCTACTATCTCGACCACTACACGGGGAGAATCGATCCGCAGATCCTCGAGTTTCAAGCGGTCAACAACGATGGCGGTCTCGCCGTGAACGAGCCGACGGTCTTTCGCCGCATCAAATGCGCAGACGTTCCGGGGCCCACCGCCATGGACGTCAAGGTGACGCCACCTTCGTTCACGCCGCGAAAGAAGTGGAGCTGTCACTGAAGCTCCGCGCAAAAGTCCAAGACGTCTTCGACCGCATCGTCGACTTCTTTCCTCTGACGTGGCTCGGCGTGATGTGCAGCCTCGGCGGCGTGCTTGCGCTTCTCTACTACGGCTGGAAGCGGCTAGACCTCATCTTGCTCGTGATTGGCGCGGTCGCCGTCGGCCTTCTCGTCATCTCGTTTCTTCTCGTCATCCTCGCGACGCTCATCGTGTACCTGCGCGTGCGCACGCAAACGCACGGTGAGTCGATCTCGACCGAATGCGGAGTTCCTTCGACGACCGGCTTCACGCTTCCGTCGTTGTGGTGGCTCCCGATGATCGACGTGAAGTGGACGTGGCTCTCGCCCATCGCCGAGGTCGTCGTCCGCACCGAGCGCGGAAGTCACCGCGAGCTCGTCACCGCCGAGCGTCGTGGCCAATACACGGAGGTCACGCGGCGCATCGAGGTCGGAGACGCCTTCGGCTTTGCACGCATTGCGTTTCGCGCAAAAGAGTCGCGCTCGTTGACCTTCTTCCCATCGATGGGATCTCTGAAGCGTATCGACGTCGCGCGAAGCCTTGCGACCGGTGAAGACCGTCCGCACCCCGGCGGTCAGCCCGAGGGCGAGCGCGCCGATCTTCGTCGCTATGCGCCGGGAGATCCCGTTCGCTTCATCCTTTGGAAAGTCTTCGCACGCACGCGTGACCTCATCATTCGCAATCCCGAGCAAGCGATCAGTCCCTCGCGGCAGACGATCGCGTACCTCGTCACGGGAGACGCGGACGAGCCCGCAGCAGGAACGGCGCGCGTTGCGATCGAGACGGGCGCGCTCGGCGCAGGCTGGTGCATCGGCACGGACGGCTACGAGCAAGGCGCCAAAGACATGAAAGGCGCGATGGAGCTTTTGACGACTCCACCGAAGGCCTCCGAAGACGGAGGAACGGGGCTCGCGTCGTTCGTTCGTCGCAATGCGAACATGCCGGGCGCACGCGTCGTCGTATTCGTGCCCGCAAAGCCTGGAAAATGGCTCGACCGCGTCGTCGCCGGAGCGCAAGCGGCGGGCAGTCAAGGCAAAGGTACGAGCATCGAGTTCGTGGTTTGTGCCGATGGATTCGTCGAAGGAAAAAAGCCGGGTCGCTTCGCACGGTTCTTCGGTCTCGGTGACGAGAACGATTCTTCTGCGGCGCGACTCGAAGAAACGCGGGAGCTCGTGAGCAAGCTCGGAGCATCTCGCGGAAACGTGCTTCTAGTCGACCGCAAGAAGGGTCGCGTCTTCGCGGGCGCACAATCGCTCGCCGCTCTTCAATCGATGAAGGGCCAAGCTGCGAAGGGCAAGGGAAACTGATGCCGCCCGCCAAACCGTTGAAGCCGAAGCTCAGCCAGCTGCGCCACGTGATTCGTGCGCTCGCGATGGCAATTGGCGCGTTCGCGGTGCTCTCGTCGTTCGTCTCGAGTGGCATTCTTTTCTTCGCCGTCGTCTCCGCGGCAGCCGGCAGCCTCGTCGGCGAGAGAATCAGCCGTGGAAAGCGGCCCGCGCGTCTCTTGGTGATGACGGGGCTCGGTGTGCTCGTCGGCGGAACGCTGCTCGCCCATCTCGTCTCGGACTTTCGCTTTTTTCCGTATCTTTTCTCGCCCACGAAGGCGCTGACGTTCTCGGCGTTCTTGCGCTTCACGTCGCTCTCCTTCTCCGTACCCTTCGTCTCGCGTGTCCTCGCGAAGCGTCGGCAATGGGCCGTCGCGCTCGAGCTCGGATTGATGGTGCTCGCGATCGTCTCCGTGTTTTCGGCACACCGCGACGGCATGGTCGCGCGTCCGCTCTGGCTCAGCGATTGGGCGTGGCATCACGATCTCGAGCCCTCGCAAGTGCTCCTCGGCGTCGGCGTCGTCTCGACGGCGATTCTCGCGGCGCTCATGCTCGTCGAGACGGGAAGTCGGCGCTTCATCTCTGCCCTCAGCGTGCTCGGCGTGATGGGCCTCCTCGCGCTCCTCTTCTTGCGCGCAAACGGCAAGACCGACAATCAACCAGTGAGCGACGTTCCCGGCATCTCGACGAACGCGATCGATCCCCCCCCACCACCTCCTCCCGATGATGCGGGCGGCGGCCAACCCGACAAAGACGACGGTGGCGGCGGCGGCTCCGGACTGGACGGCGGCGGCGGTGGAGGCAGCGGCAGCGATGCCTCGATCGACAGCGGCGGTGGCGGCGGAACGGGAGACGGCGGCGGCGGCGGTAGCTCGCAAGACGGCGGCGGCGATGCGGCCAGTGGATCCAGCAGCGACGGTGGCAGCGACGACTCGAACGATGGTGGCGCGTCCGATGGCGGTGAACCTCCGCCTCCTCCTCCCGCACAATGGGAAGAGAACGAGCAGAAAGATACGAAGGACAAGAAGAAGCCACCGCCTCTCGCGGTCGTGATCTTCGAAGACGACTACGAGCCGCCCGCGCAAACGTTCTACTTCCGCGAGGAAGCTTGGAGCGAGCTCCGAGGCTCGCGCTTCTATCCTTCGTCCCGCTCGGACGTGGACCTCGACGTGCGCGTACCATTCCCCGACGGCGTGCCGATTCCGATCACGCCGCCCCCTGGCAAACATCGCAAGATGGTGACGACGACGGTGAGCCTCATGGCACCTGAGCCGCGCCCCTTCGCACTCGAGACCGTGACCGAATACTCGACGAACGAAAATCCGAATCCGGCGACGTTCAAGCGCTCGTACAAGGTTCAATCCTCGTCGATCAACATTCCGTTCGAAGAAATGGTGGGGCAAGTCGCCGGCGATCCGACGTGGCCCGCCGAGATTCAGACGCACTACACGCAAGGGTCCGTCGACACGCGCTGGGCCGACCTCGTGAAGAAAGAAATCGACAAACTGCCTGCGGCGAAGCGTGCCGATCCGTTCGTGCTCGCGGGCAATCTAAAGCTCTATCTAGAAAAGGCGCTCGTGCATTCGACGAAGGCGGGGCGCCACAAGACGCCTGATCCGATCGCGGAGATGATGTTCGGCGACAAGACGGGCTCGATCATCGAGATAACCATGGCTTCGGCGATCGTGTTCCGTACGGCAGGCCTGCCCACACGCATCGGCGTGGGATACGGCGTCGAC
>JAHFDV010000583.1:611-3568 GCA_023248815.1 Myxococcales bacterium | reverse complement strand
TCGATATCCCTCCGACCGCGAATGCGTGTCGTCTGGCCGCCGCTGCCCGAGAGCGCGTCGTAATTTCGCTTGAGAAGATGCGATTCGATCTGTTTGACCGTTTCGAGGGCGACGCCGACGACGATCATGAGGGATGTGCCACCCATGCGGAAGGGCACGTGGAACATCTCACTGACGATGCCCGGAACGATGCACACGACCGCGACATAGAGCGAGCCGCCAAGCGTGATGCGCGTGAGGACGTGGTCGATGTATTCGGCCGTCTGCTTCCCCTGACGAACGCTCGGAATGAACGCCTGTTGGCGCTTGAGGTTGTCCGCGACGTCCACCGCTTGGAACGTGACCGCGGTGTAGAAGTAGCAAAAGAAGATGATGAGGGCGACGTAGCAGACGTTGAAGAACCAGTCGCCACGGTTTAGCGCCGCGCTCAGCGAAGTCGCCTGCGGGATGACCTTGGCGATCATCGCGGGAGCCGAGAAGAGCAGCGAGGAAGCGAAGATCGGAGCGATTGTCCCGGCCGTGTTGACCTTGAGCGGGAGGTGCGCCGTCTGGCCGCCATACACGCGTCTACCGACCGTTCGCCGCGCGTAATAAATCGGAATGCGACGCTGTCCTTGTTCGAAGAACACGATGGTCGCGACAGTTGCAAGAACGAGGAGCACGACCACCGCGAGATTGAGCGGCTGGATGTTCCCTTTGTTCGTGCGGAAGTAATTGATGATGCCGCTCGGGATGTCCGTCACGATCCCGGCAAAGATGATGAGCGAGATGCCGTTGCCGACGCCGCGCTCGGTAATCTGCTCACCCAGCCACATGATGAATGCGGTTCCGGTCGTGATGCTGATCATCGTGAGGAGGCGGAAGCCCCATCCCGGGTGCACGACGACATCTCCGACATTCATGTCGCCGATGTCCCCGTTGTTCTTCCCCTCGAGGTCGAGAGCGAACATGAAGCTCTGGAACAGGCAGAGAACAATCGTCGCGTAGCGCGTGTACTGATTGATCTTCCGCGTCCCCTGCTCGCCTTCTTTACGCAATTCTTCGAGTGGCTTGAACACCATCGAGAGAAGTTGGAAGGCGATGCTCGCGCTGATGTACGGCATGATGCCGAGCGCGAAGATCGACACGTTACCGATGGCACCGCCGCTGAACATGTTGAAGAGGCCAAGAAGACCTTGGCCACTTTGCTTGCTCATCACGGCCTGCATGACGCGGCGGTCGACACCGGGCACCGTCACGAAGACGCCGATCCGATAGATCGCCAACATGAAGAGCGTGAAAATTACACGCTTCCTCAGTTCCGGCACTTTGCCGATGTTGGAGAATCCACCGAGGACAGCCATTTTAGTTCCTACTCGTTAAGACTCAGGGCGTGGCTTCGCCAGTGACGAGAACGACTTTGCCGCCCGCCTTCTGGATTTTTTGGACCGCGCTCTTCGAGAACGAGTGCGCCGCGACCGTGACGGCCTTGGTGAGCTCGCCGTCGCCGAGAATCTTGATGCGATCAATCGGGCCCTTGATGAGGCCGCGATCGCGAAGCGCCGTCTCGTCGACCTTGGCGCCCGCGCCAAAAGCCTCGAGCTCGCTCACGTTGATGGCGGCGGTCTTCGTCGGGAAGGGGACGTTGAAGCCGCGCTTCGGCAAGCGACGCGCGAGCGGGGTCTGTCCGCCTTCGAAGCCGAACTTGATGCCGTTGCGGGCGTACTGGCCCTTGGAGCCGCGACCTGACGTTTTGCCGAGGCCCGAACCGACGCCGCGACCGAGGCGTTTTTCACGCTGCGTCGCACCGGCTGGCTTTTTGAGATTGGAAAGTGTGTCGGACATGACGAGCTCCTAAAGATTCAGTCGACTTCGGCGACGGTGACGAGGTGCATGACCTTCTTGATCGCGCCGCGGAAAGAGGGGGTGTTCTGCACGACGACGCTCGCGCCGATGCGACCGAGGCCGAGGCCCTTCAACGTGGTCGCGAAGGTGCTGGGGACGCCAGACGTGCTTTTAATTTGGGTAACGGAAAGCTTTTTCATGAGTTCACCTTATGGAATTACACGAGCGACGCGGATGACTTGCGCTCTTGCGGAACCACGTCGGCGAGTTGCTTGCCGCGCTTGCTTGCGAAGTCTTCGGCGCTCTTGAGCGAGCGAAGAGCCTTGATGGTCGCGCGAACGACGTTGTGCGGATTCGCACTGCCGATGCATTTCGTGAGGATGTCGCTCACGCCCGCGCTCTCGACGACCGCGCGAACTGCGCCGCCGGCGATGACGCCCGTTCCGGCAGAAGCCGGACGGAGGAAGACGCGGCCGGCACCCTCGTGACCGAGGATTTCGTGCGGGATGGTCGTGCCATTGAGCGGAACCTTGAAGAGGTTCTTGCGCGCTTGATCGTTGCCCTTGCGGATTGCTTCGGGAACCTCATTCGCCTTGCCGAGGCCAACGCCCACGTGTCCGGCTTCGTCGCCGACCACGATGAGAGCTGCAAACGAGAAGCGACGGCCGCCTTTGACGACCTTCGCGACGCGGTTGATGTGAATCACCCGCTCCTTGAGCTTTTCTTCGTCGATTCTTTCAATTGCCATGATCTTTTATGCTCTTCCGTAAACGCAGCTCTCGGCTGATTAGAACTTGAGGCCAGCTTCGCGCGCCGCTTCAGCGAGCGCCTTGATGCGGCCGTGATAGAGGTAACCGGAACGATCGAAGACGATCGATTCGATGCCCTTCGCCTTCAGCGCCTTTGCGACTGCGGTGCCGACGAGCTTGGCTTGACCGGTCTTCTCGGTCTCTTTGGCCGGCGTGCGAACGTCCGGCGAAAGAGTGGAGAAGGTGCCGATCGTCTTGCCAGAGACGTCGTCGATGAGCTGAGCGTAGATGTGCTTCGCCGAGCGGAACACGGCGAGACGCGGACGCTCCGCGGTACCGTTGACTCGCTTTCGAATACGGAGCTTGCGGCGCTCCCGACCTTGT
>JAHFDV010000583.1:0-601 GCA_023248815.1 Myxococcales bacterium | reverse complement strand
TGCGACGAATCTTCTCGCCTTGATAATGAACGCCCTTGCCGCCGTACGGCTCTGGTGGGCGAAAGCCGCGAATCTTGGCGGCGGTTTGGCCCATGACGGCCTTGTCGTAGCCGGTAAGGACGATGAGCGTGCCCTTCGAGTCGGCCGGGATTTCAGCCTTCACGCCCACGGGGAGCGGAAAGACGACCGGGTGCGAGAAGCCGAGCGCGAGATTGAGGTTCTGACCCTTGAGCTCTGCACGGTAACCGGTACCGATGAGCTGAAGCGTCCTCGTGTAGCCGGTGCCAGCTCCGACGACCATCGCCTGGATGAGCGCGCGGGTGAGGCCTTGGAATCGAGCGCCGTCACGGCCGCCGATCTTCGGGGTGACGCTGACCTTCGAGCCATCGACCTTGACGTCGACGTTCGGCGGGAGCGGACGACTGTTCGTCCCCTTCGGACCTTTGACTTCGACGTTCCCGTTTGCGAGCGTAACCGAGACTCCCTTGGGGAGCTCGACGGGGCGCTTGCCAACGCGAGAGAGAATGTTACGCGGCTCTGCCTTCGCGGCAGTCGCGGTTGCGGTTGAAGTAGCCATTACCACACCTCGCAGAGGAGCTCG
>JAHFDV010000582.1 GCA_023248815.1 Myxococcales bacterium | reverse complement strand
GGGCGCTGATTTTTCCCTCGGTGCCGCGATCTCCGAAACCGCCGGGGACGAGCACGGCGTCGAGATGAGAGAGCACGCTCTCTGCGCCCTCGGTCTCGATGCGCTCCGAGTCGATGTACTCGAGCTCGACGCGCGAGTCGTTTTCGAGTCCACCGTGAACGAGCGCTTCGTGGAGGGACTTGTACGCGTCACGAAGGTGCACGTATTTGCCGACTACGCCGATCTTGACGCTGTGAGTGGGCTTCTGGAAGCGACTGACGATGCGTTCCCACTTCGAAAGATCCGGCTGACGGCTCCAGATGTTGAGACGCTCGCAGATGAGATCGTCGATGCCTTCTTTGTGGAGCCAGAGAGGAAGCTCGTAGATACAGGTCACGTCGATCGCCGAGAGAACGGCGTTCGGGTCGACGTTCGAGAAGAGCGCGATCTTCTCTTTCGTGCTGCGTGAGAGCGGCTGCTCGGTGCGACAGAGAAGGATGTCTGGCTGGATACCGATCTCGCGCATCTCTTTGACGGAGTGTTGCGTCGGCTTCGTCTTCAATTCACCTGCCGTCGCGATGAAGGGAACGAGCGTCACGTGCATGCTGAGCGCGTTGCCGTGCCCTGACTCGATCTTCAACTGACGAATCGCTTCGAGGAAGGGGAGCGACTCGATGTCACCGACGGTCCCGCCGATTTCGATGAGCGCGACGTCTGCACCCTCGGCTGCGTCTTTCACGCGTGCTTTGATCTCGTCCGTGATGTGCGGGATGACCTGCACCGTCGCGCCGAGGTACTCGCCGCGGCGCTCTTTCGAGATGACGGACTCGTAGATTTTGCCCGTCGTGAAGTTGTTTTGGCGCGTGAGGCGCACGGTCGTGTAGCGCTCGTAGTGACCGAGATCGAGATCGGTCTCTGCTCCGTCGTCGGTCACGAACACTTCGCCGTGCTGGTACGGGCTCATCGTTCCCGGATCCACGTTGATGTACGGGTCGAGCTTGATCATCGTGATCTTCAGCCCGCGCGCCTCGAGCAAGGCACCTGTCGATGCGCTCGCGAGACCCTTGCCGATCGAGGAGACGACTCCCCCAGTGACGAAAACATATTTCGTTTGCTTACGGGACATCGCGAAACCTCGTTCAGGGGGGTGAGCTGGAGCGTGCATAGAGGTAGCACGAAGTGATTGCGCGTGAGGGAAATCCTGACCGGATTTGCAGGTGAAAAGAGCTGAAATTCTACGATCGACGTGAAATCCGCTGCGGCCGTAACCGGAGCGAGAACCTAGACAGAAAAGAGATAGAAAAACGGAGCGTGAGCCGTTCACATTCGAAAGGTCCCTCGCACGCGTCGATGGCGCGGCTTGCGCCTCGGGTCTCGAAAACGTCCGCGAGATCGGAGTAGACTCCGCGCGATCGCACCTCCCGAACCGCTTTGGCAATCGCTTGCGGACGGACTTTGCGAGCGGAGCCCGTCATGAATAGAGAGCACCTCGGCATCACCGGTTACGATTCCTTCCACTTCGTGGTCGAGCACATCGATCGCTCGAGAGACTTCTACGAGAAGAAATTCGACTTCAAAGAGGTCGCGCGGGCAGGCAGCGAGCTCACCACGCGCAGCGGCCAAGAGTCCGTCGTCTTCGGCGCCGGAGACGTTCGCGTGTGCATCTCGACGCCGATTCGTCAGGATTGCAAAGCTTCGCGCTACCTGAAGCGACACCCCGCGGGCGTCATGAGCCTCGGCTTTCGCGTGAAGAACCTCGACGACACGATCGCCTTCCTCGAGAAGCGCGGTGGCACCTTCCTCGCCGATCCCGTCGAGATCAAAGAAGGTGGCGGCACATATCGCTCCGTCGAGATCGCAACGCCACTCGGTGACGTCGCGTTCCGCTTCGTCGAGAAGAACAACTTTCCGCAGTTCGCCCCCGGCTTCGTCGACACCGGCGAGGGCAATGCGTCGCGTCCCGCGAATCGCTACGGCATCACGTCGATCGATCACATCACGTCGAACGGTCTCACGATGCAGCCGATTATCGCGTGGTACCGAGACGTGCTCGGGTTCGAGCCATTTTGGGAGATCAGCTTCCACACGAACGACATCGCGGCGGGACGCGCTTCCGGATCGGGCCTGCGCTCGATCGTCATGTGGGACCCCGAGAGCGGTGTGAAGTTCGCAACCAACGAACCGCTTCGTCCTTTCTTTCGCGATTCGCAGATCACGAAGTTCGTCGAAGACAACGGTGGCAATGGCGTGCAGCACATCGCGTTTGCCGTCACGAACATTCTTCGCTCGGTCGAAGAGCTCTCGGAGCGCGGCGTCGAGTTCCTGAGCTCGCCTCCACAATATTATCGCGACCTCCCGGACCGCCTTGCCAAGCTCGGCATCACGAACGTGCGCGAAGAATTGCGCGAGCTCGAGCGCCTGCAGATCTTGGTCGACGGCGCCAACGATCGCTACATGCTGCAGATCTTCATGCGTGAAGCTTCGGTGCTCTACGACGAGCAGCGCGCAGGGCCCTTCTTCTACGAGATCATCCAACGCGCAGGCGATCCCGGCTTCGGTTACGGGAACTTCCGCGCGCTCTTCGAGAGCATCGAGCGCGCACAGAAGTCGGAGAGCGAGAGGCCCGCGTGATCGATCGTGAGCAGCGCGGCAAGGTCCCAGAAAAGCCGCACACGATCTTCCGCGACGAAGAGGGGCGGCTTCTCTACGAAGAGATGTTCACGCGCCACGGCTTCGAAGGCGCGTTCTCGTACTTTTACCATCGCTTTCCGACCACCTCGAATCCCGACGTTCGCCCGTCGAAGCGCGGCTTTCCGAACGCGACTCCCTGTGCGAACGGGAATCATCCGCTCCGTCGGCGGCTGTTTCTCTCGGACAAGCTCGAGCAGGGCGGGCAGCTCGTCGATCGCCGCACGCCCATCCTCACGTCTTCGGATCTAACGATCTATCTCGCCCGTCCGAGCGAAACGGACGACGTCTATTTCTCCAATGGCGACGGTGACGAGCTCTGGTTCGTTCAAGAAGGTGCGCTCCGTCTCGAGTCACCGTGCGGCGTACTGAAAGCGAACGCGGGCGACTACGTTTGGATTCCCCGTTCACTCATTCACCGCTGGCACGTCGACAGCGCGGCCCGCCTGATGCTCTTCGAGGGGCACGGTGGCGTGCATGTTCCCGAACAGTTTCGAAACGTGGTGGGGCAGCTCAAAATGGATGCGCCCTACACGCATCGAGACTTCGTGCGTCCCGAGTTCACGCCCGCCGTGAAGGAACCCGCAGGACCGCGCGTTCTCGTCGTCAAAAAAGCGGGGCGTTTCACCGAATACGATCTTCAGCATTCGCCGATCGACCTCGTCGGCTGGGACGGTTTCGTCTATCCGATCGCGTTTCCGATCGAGAAGTATCAACCGAAGACCGGGCTCATCCATCTCCCGCCGACGATCCACGCGACCTTCGCGGGGCGCGGCTTTCTCGTGTGTTCCTTCGTTCCGCGCGTCACCGATACGCATCCGCAAGCCATCCCTTGTCCGTATCCGCATTCGAGCGTGGACTGTGACGAAGTGATCCTCTACCTCAAGGGCAACTTCACGAG
>JAHFDV010000188.1 GCA_023248815.1 Myxococcales bacterium | reverse complement strand
ATCGTGCGGGCGACCGGCGCGAGCTTCGTGCTCGGCAATCACGAGCTGAAGCTCTTGCAGCGGCGTAAGGATCCGGATGTGCCGCTCGGAAAGTCGCACCAACCTCTCTATGACATCCTGCGCGATTCGGATTGGAAGCTCCTCGAGTCGGCGCCGTTCTCACTCGATCTGCCGGAGCATCAGGTGCGCATCGTTCATGCGGGCATTCTTCCGGGCGTTCCCTGGGAAGAGCAGAAGCCGAATACGCTCGTGCACATTCGCGCGGTCTCGCCAAAGGGTGAGTTCGGGGAGCGCGGCGTGCATCCGCTCTGGGGGACGCTCTACGAAGGTCCGCCGCACATCGTCTTCGGTCACAACGCCATCGACGGTTTGCAGATGCATCCGTGGGCGACGGGACTCGATACGGGCTGCGTCTACGGCGGACGTCTCACGGCGCTCGTCCTCGACGCCGGAGAGACCGTTCCAAAGCTTCCCCGCGCACGCATGGCGCGCATCGTTTCACGCGCAGCACTGCGCGTTCACTACGATCCAAAAGCGCTAGCGCGCATCTAGAGCGGTCGCCGCGCGATGAAATGCGCGTGCCTCGCTCCTACGCAACCGTCGCGTCAGCGACAAAAACAACAGCGCGCACGTCAGACAAACGAATGCTTGCGCGCCGTCTCGTCTACGGAAGCGGATTTACGATGGCGGCGCGCACCGTCGTGTACTGATTGAAGAGACGCATACCGCCTGCCGTGATTCCCGTGATGACGGGGGCCGCGATGAAGAGGAGGAGGCCGTACTCGACCATCGCTGCCCCGCGCGCTCCAAAGCGCCGCGAAAGTCGCTTACGAAACTGGCTCGTGGTGCGTTCGCGCATAAAGCGAGTGTGTCATGCAGACCTCCATGGAGCACACGCGAACTCCCCTCGCCGCGCGCTTTTGTCCCCCCCCATCCCACACCTTCCGACGTGTTCTCACAATCGCGCCATCGTTCAAGCCATCCACGAAATAGTCTTGAAAACGTAGCGCGTACCGCTCAGCGAGTTCAATCGCCCATCGTGTACCGCCCGTGGCGAAGCCACCAACAACATTGGGCAAAGCGAACACACGTCTACGCAGCGAAGGCGAGATCGACCGCCCTCGCACGGCCGGGGGCGCGTCGCATCTTGCCGAGCGTATTCAGTACGCGTTAGCCGCTGCCGTGCACGCGTCGGGATCGGGCTTGTTTCCGATCCACGAGACGAGGCAGCGGTAGCCTTCGTCGCTGAAGCCACGGTTGATGACGCGTCCACCTTTGTGTTGCACGCCTTCTTGCTCCGGAATTGGTGAATCGGGATCGTACCCAATCGCCTTTTGAATGAGGAGGAGGCGGTCGGCGTTTTGTCCCGTGCGGACGACGCGTGAAAGCTCTTCGGGTTCGAGTGAGACGAGCGAGCGGAAGTTGCTCGCGATCTCTTCGTCCGTCGTCGGTGCCGCCGTGTCGACGCCGCCTTCGCGCGGTGCGCGGAGTCCGTTGAGTCCGTAGACGCGAAGGGCGCGCCCCTTCTGTCCGTGGCAATCGAGCGTGCCGCAGCGACGCTCGAGAAACGTCGTCACTCCCGCCGATTTGAACGTGCCCGGATCGGGAACGGCGATGACGGTGCAGCGAAGACCGAAGTTCGGAATGCGTTCGCAGTCTTCGGATGGGCTCGACGCGCAACCGATCCAGAAGCTCGCGAGGAGCGTGGCCGCAAGCGCGCCGATGGGACGCTTCCCTTGGAGTCGATTCGGAAAGAGACGTGTCATAGGTGCACCCAGACGATGTTCGTCACTTCGGCCCTCTTGCCGGGAGCGCGATGGCACGTGGCGCACGAACCATCGCGACCGATGTGGCTCGCCATTGCGAGTGATTGTGAGCCGCGCGCAATCGCAACGCGCATCGGGAACCTCGGAACGCCGCTCCAATCGCCGGGGCGCACGAAGAAGTTCCCTTTCTCGTTCGTGACCGGATTCGTCGCGGGCGAATTGCCTCCGGAGTCGACGATGAGCACTTCCACGCCAGCCGCCGGCAGCGTCTTCGCGTCAGCCGACTCGTAGATCGTCCCGCCAACGACGAAGACGTGATCCGATGCGGGACCGTACTTCGAGTGACAGAGCACGCACGGCTGGCCGCCACGGTGGAGAGGTCCTTCCGCGATTCCTGGGGCTTCGTCGCCAAGCGCTTCAACCTGCGCGTCGAACACGGGATCGGTGCACGACGAAGAAGCGCCCGCGAGAAGCAGGAATCCAAAGAGCGGCGCAAGACGCAGCAAACCAGGGGGCGGCGCGAGACGCGAGAAGAATGATTTCGAGATCATTGGAACTCCGCTTCGATGCCGAGGGTGCCGTACAAGGCCGTGCGCGAACGCGACGGGATGAAGAGCACGTCGAAGAAGTACGTGTACATCATGTCTGCGGACATGATGAGCGCAAGCTGGGTCTGCGCTTCGTGGCTCGTGAGTCCGATGCGCGTGCCACCACCCAGCGTCAGCGTCCCGAGCGCGCCGTTTTCGCGGTCACCCGTGCGGTAAGTTGGGAGAACGATCTCGCCCGTATTCTGCACCGACGCTACGTAAGCGAGACGGTGAAACGATGCGGCGCTTTGGGCGTAGAGACGAGCGTGCGGCCAAACTCGGAATCGCTTTCCAAAATCGATGAGGTAGCGGGCGTCCGTCGTCGTCGAAAGGATCGACCACGTATCGCGATAGAAGCGCTGCTCGAGGCGGAATGTCGACGACTTCGCGCGGTGAAGATAACGCGCCGCGATGGCGTAGCGATCGCGCTCCGTCGGAAGTTGCTCGACGGGGCGGAACGGCAAGCGATAGCGGTTCACGAGGTCAATCGTCGCGCCAGATGGAAGCGCTTCGGCGACTTGGCGTGAGAACATCGGGACGAAACGGTAGGGCTTCGACTGATCGCCGCGCTCCGTCGTAAATGTTCCGCCGATCTGAAGGACGCTTGCCGAAGAGAGCACCATCGTCAACGCAGCTTGAACCTCGTTGACGAAGAAGCGACGCTCCCATGCGGTATTGGGGCTCGACTGACGCGTGATCGTATCGTCGGAGTGAGAGAAGCCGAGGCTCGGCGTGATGAGCTTGTCGTTGAGGTCGGCGGTTACGGTGAGACCGCCCGTGTAAGAGACGTAGTCGGGCTCGCTCGAGAGATTTCCGAATCCTTGGACACCGAACATCCCGGGCTTGTAGCCAGCCGAGAGATTGCCCGCGTAGCGCTGTTCACGGAATGCGCGTGAGGCTTCCGACACGATGTCGGGCGATGCGGCGGTCACGAAGTCGACGAGGAATCCGCCGCCGACGTTCCATCCGGCCGTAGGAGACGCGACCGACGCCGTGAACTCGGGGCTGTAGACATGAACGTGGTTCGTGTCCGTGTAGCCGGAGTTCATGAGCCCGGTCTTGATGACGATGCGGCTGCCGCTGCTCTTGCCGATACAGGAGAGAATGTCTTCCTGGGTCTTCGCGTTCTTCAAGCACTCGCGAACGACTTTTTCGAGGCCGCCTGCGCCGCCTTCGTCTTTCGCCGTGAGCGTGATGCGCGCCGTGACGGTCTGACCTTCTTTGAACTCGAACTCTTCTTCGTAGCTCAGCGGAACGTTGTTCGACGTACCGTCGGCACGAACCGTGTGCTTGCCTGGGTCGACGGGGAACTGCTGGTTCAGCTTGTCGCCGGGAACCGGGCGATCGTCGAACGTGACGCGAAGGTTCGAGACGCCCTTCGGCGCGACGAATGCGATGTGCGCGAGACGCTGCACGAGCTCGCGCTGACGCTCTGCGATCTTGTCGAGGATGGCTTGATTGCGCGCGCCGAGGCCCAGCTTGCGGGCTTCACGCAAGTCTTTGAGCGCATCGATGAGCTTGCCCGATCGCGCTTCGCAAGAAGATACGTGGAGTGCGGTGATGGGCTGATTCGGCTCGATTTTGAGCGCCTTCTTGTCGTTCTCGATGCACTCTTCGAGCTTACCCGCCTTGTCGGCGGCGAGGCCTTCGCGCGCGAGCTGCAGCCATTCGGGAACCTTGCCGCCCGTGACGGGCTCTTCCGGAACGCCGCCAGATGATTCGGTGGCAGTTGCGGCCGCAGGGGCTTCCGTTGCCTTGGAATCCTTTTGGACTTCTGCGAACTGTCCGCGAATGGTCGGGCTAGTGCCCGTAGAGGGGAGCTTCGCGCCCGCGTCGTCGGCGAGTCCTGCTTGGGAGGCGACCATTCCGAGCGCGACGTTCGCTTGCGCGCGCGTCATCGTCCCGCAGCGCACCTTCTTCGCACAGCGATCGAGCGCGGCGATGAGCTTCTTCTTGGCTTCCGAGTAGCTCGCCTGCGCGTACTCTTCGTTGAGCACGTCTTGAATCGACTGCGCGACGCTCGCGTCGGTATCGGCGGCATGCGCGGGCGTCGTGGGCGACACGAAGAGCAACGCAACGAACGCGATGGGCACGAGTGCCAGCGCACGGAGACCCATCGACCCTCGTAGACATCGCGCAGCAATGCTCGCGCGGTGCGCGATCACGTTCGGTTCAGGAACGCGTTTCGATGGCGAAAGAACGCGTTCGGAAGTTTGCGAGAGATCCATGAGCGAGGTGTCTCGGGGTCTTCGAGGGGGGCGAGCATGCAAGAAATTACGAGAAAATGAAACACCCTTGCGTCGCGATCGGAGGCGACGTGAAGCTTAAAGGAGGCGCGAACCTTAAAGAGAAGTGTGCGTGCACTGCCAACGAAGAGGAGCAACGGAGGGACACGAAGTTGCGCGCAGACGAATCACCCTAAGAGAACGCAGGGAAGGTTCGCGTCGCAAAGCTCACGTTAATGGTCGTCTCGAGGTCGCTGCCACGGTCCAAGATTTCAGACACGCGAACGTCTTCAGTTGCAGCCGCAGCCGCCGCCGCCGCCAGAAAGACCTCCAGAGGATCCTTCGGAGACTCCGCGCACGTGACCGTCGAGTCCGACGGACATGTCGGAGACGGCCATCGTTGGATGGGCCAATTGACCGCGCTCATAAGGTGCAACCTTCACGCATCCCCAAGAACCTGCCACGAGCGCGAGCAGAACTAGTCGAGAAAACGAGAGGGTTTTGTACTTCGGGGTGGTCATGTCGCGGCCTCCACTACGGCGAGTATACGTCGTCACCGTGAATTGCCAAACGAAAGGGCACGCGCGATCACATGCTCTCCGTAACGCGCATTGCAACGCTGAATGATGGTCCCGGTGCGCAGGCCTCTCGCGCTTGCGATTGCAAACGAGATCCCGCATGCTGTCGTGCATGAAGTGGAGTGCAGCGGCCATCCTCTCCGCCAGTATCGCGTCGTGCGCGCTCATCGTCTCGAGCTGCACCGCGGATCAGGTGAACTACGGTGATCCTGAGGGACTCGCCGGTCGCACCGTTCCGAAGCGCACGCTCGGTACGGATCAGGTTCCCGAAGGCGATGCAGGTAGCGGAAATCTCTATGCCGGTGTCTGCGGTAAAGACCCGGGCATCAACGCGGCCGGCGGTTGCAGCGGCGACGAGTGGCAAGCGATCTATGGAATGCTCGTCAAGGAGTGGACGTGCGCGCAGATTGGTTGCCACAACGCGGGCGGCACGAAGCCCAACGTCTTCACGGATGGCGCAAGTCCCGCGATTGCCACGTGGAACGAGTTCGTCACCTATCAGGTTGGGGGGAAGCGCTACGTGGATCCGTGTTCGACCGATCCGAACATGTCCGGCATCCTGTGCAATCTCAACTTCAGCACGGGCGTATGTGGATCGGCGATGCCCAAAGGCAAGACGCTTGGCGCGGCAGACAAAGCGATGGTCGAGAAGTGGCTGACGTGCGGCGCGCGGCACAGTCCCGGCTGAAGAGGGCCCGGCCGGCGGTGTCGGCGCCTCGCTTCTGGCCAGTCGCCCGAATCGTCAGCTCTCTTCGGCGACTTGGCCGAGCGAGCGGTACTGCAGTTGCGGAATCACCAAGCTGACGATTGAGAGCACGAGGAGAACCGCGGCGATTCCGAGCATGAGCGGTGCGCGATTTTGCGGACGTCGCTCGCGGCCGAAGAGAAATCCGAGGCCGAAACCTGCCGCAAGCCCGCCCAAGTGAGCTGCCTGATTCGTGTGCATCACGAAGTAGAAGACGAAGCTGAAGGCCACCGTTCGGACGAGCATTCCCTTCCAGCGCTCGTCCCCTCTTCGCAAGAGCTCGCCCACCAATACGCCGTTGATGCCGAAGATCGCGCCGCTCGCGCCCGCCGTGATGTACGGCATGCCGGCGTATTCGTACCAGAGCTTGCTGACGAGGTATCCCGCAATGCCGGTGACGAAATAGGCAATGACGAGGCGTGCGCTGCCGAAGAGCTCTTCCGCGATGCGCCCGAGATCGATGAGCGCGACCATGTTCATCACGAAGTGAATCGCGCCAATGTGGACGAAGCAGCTCGCGATGAGCCGCCAGGGCTCGGTGAACTCGACGCCGGTGAAGATGGCGCCGGAGCGCACGAGCACTTCCACCGAAGGGTTCAAAAGGCTCTTGCCGATGATCGTCTCGACGATGAGGACGAGGGCGGAGATTCCGACGAGAACTTTCGTTGCCGGCGCGGTGACGCCGCCGATCGTACGCATGAAGTCTGCGACGGCCGGGGGCGGCATGAGCCGCTTGCAGCGACCACATGTCGAATCGTCTGCAGGGTTATAAAACCGACAGTACGGACAGACGCGTCCTCCGAGTGCCATTGCCCGTCACCTCTAGCACGTGTGGGGAGTCTATGTCGCACGTGGGTGCGCATTGAGGTAAGGTCGAAACGAGGATGGGCGAGCTTCTTCGCATCGAAGATCTCTCGGTGTCGTTCGAGACCGAACGCGGGCTCATCAACGTCCTCGATCGCGCTTCCTTCTCGATCGCCGAAGGTGAAACGCATGCGCTCGTCGGCGAAAGCGGATCCGGCAAGAGCGTCAGCTCGCTCGCGATTTTACGTCTCTTGCCCGAGTACGCGCGACTGGACGGCAAGATCGTTTTCGGCGGGACCAATCTCTTCTCGCTGACCGAGAAACAAATGGAAAGCATCCGCGGCAAAGAGATCGCGATGGTGTTCCAGGAGCCGATGACGAGCTTGAATCCCGTCTTCACGGCCGGCTTCCAGATCGCCGAAGCCGTGCGCATCCACGAGCGCGTCTCGAAGAAAGCGGCGCGCGCGCGAGCGATCGAGCTCCTGAAGCTCGTGCGCATCGCGACCCCCGAGACCAACGTCGACGCGTATCCGCACCAGCTCTCCGGCGGCATGCGACAGCGCGTGATGATCGCGATGGCACTCTCGTGCAATCCGAAGCTGCTCATCGCGGACGAGCCGACGACCGCTCTCGACGTCACGATCCAGGCGCAAATTCTCGAGCTGCTCGGAGATCTCCAAAAGCGCCTCGGCCTCAGCATCCTTCTCGTCACGCACGATCTCGGAGTCGTCTCCGAGTTCGCGAAGGAGATCACGGTGCTCTACGGCGGAACGGTCGTCGAGACAGGCAAAGTCGCCGACGTATTCGCCGCTCCCAAACATCCTTACACGGCCGGACTTCTTCGAAGCTTGCCCAAGCTCCATCGCGGCAAAGGGCGCCCGTCGCGCTTGGAGGTGATTCGCGGCAACATTCCTCCTGCGGGAACGATCGTTGCCGGCTGTCGCTTCGCGGCACGGTGCGATCTTGTCTTGCCCGCCTGCGAAGCCGAGAAGCCTCCTTGGGTCGCTCTCCCCGATAATCGATTCTCGCGCTGCCTGCGCACGGACGCGATGCCGGACAAGATCGAGTCGGACAAGATCGAGCCAGACGAGATCGAAGTCGCGAGTGGGGCATCGTCATGAGCGAGACGAACACCGTAAGCCGCGACGCGACGGGGCCGATCGTTCGCGAGAAATCGACGCGAACCCTCGTTGCCGTCGAGGGCATCAGCAAATACTTTCCGGTGCGAACGGGATTCTTCTCGCCGCCGGATCTGCTGCGCGCGGTGGATCATGTCTCGCTGCGCGTCCGCAAACGTGAAGTGCTCGGGTTGGTCGGTGAAAGCGGTTCGGGTAAGAGCACCCTCGGACGCCTCTTCTTGCGCCTCTACGAGCCCACAGCGGGCAAGGTCGTCTTCGACGGCAAAGATCTCTCGCGCATCACCGCGGCAGAGTTGCGTGCGTTGCGACGCCGCATGCAGATGATCTTCCAAGATCCGTATTCGAGCCTGAACCCGCGCATGCGCATTCGCGAGATCGTCGCCGAGGGGATACAGATCCACAAGCTTGCCAAGACGAAGCGCGAAGAGACGGAGCGCGTCGCCGCTCTGCTCACGAAGGTTGGACTTACCCCCGACGTGATGGATCGGCTCCCGCACGAATTCTCGGGAGGGCAACGTCAACGCGTCGGAATTGCGAGAGCCCTCGCGGTCGATCCGGATTTCATCGTGTGTGACGAGCCAGTGAGTGCCCTCGACGTTTCGGTGCAAGCGCAGGTCGTGAACCTCCTCTCGGACCTCCGCGAAAATCTCGGCCTCTCATATCTGTTCATCTCGCACGACCTCCGCGTCGTGCAGCACCTTTGCGATCGCGTCGCGGTGATGTACCTCGGCCGCGTGGTCGAGCTCGCGCCGCGTGACGAGCTCTTCGAACATCCTAGGCACCCGTACACGGACGTCTTGATGAACGCTGTCCCTAGTGTGTCGGGGCAAAAAAAGAAGCTCGCAGTCTTGCTCGATGGCGAGCCCCCTTCCCCACTTCGTCCGCCGCCCGGCTGCGCATTTCATCCACGCTGCCCGCGCGCGATCAAGGGCACGTGCGACAAGGACGTTCCGAAGCTCGAAGCCATCGGTCCCGACGGCGAACATCGCGTGGCCTGTCACAACCCCGTTCCCTGAAGGATCGCGAGTGGTGCCCCGCGGCGTGGACGCTCACGGTGCCGCTAGATTTCGGATTTCGCGAAGCAACGCTTCGACCCCTTCGCGCGAACGCGATGGAACTTCTTTCATGACATCGGGACGGCCATCGACGCGAGGCTTAGCGACGAGTGGAATCGACTGCGAGACGTAACCTGCGGCTTTGAGACCTTCCTCGCTTTCGTCGACATCGAACTCGAGAAGACGAATCGGCGCGCGTTCGAGATTCTTCGCGAGGCGCGCGTGAAGCTCCTTGCAGGGCGGACACCAGCTCGCACCGACGACGACGAGCAGCGTTCGCCCGTCTTTCGTAGCCCGGAGTCTTTCTGCACGAATCGTCGAGAGCACGCTCGTGTCGGCCGGAGCATGCACGAGCTCGATGAGCGGAACTTCTGATCCGTGCGGGCCCTGCCCAGGGGGGGATGCGATGGGCGTCATGAGGACGGAGCCCGTCGGCGCAACGCTCGTGGTCACGGTACTCGAGGCTCGCGTCTCACCATGAGACGAACCATCGAATGTCGCCTCGTCGTGACGACATGCGGCCAGCGAAAACATCGAGCCGACCAAGACACGCGCGGGCCACTTCATCTTCGCGATCCTTGAAGCACCCAAGATTCGACGAGCTGGATCTCTTCGGCGGAGAGCGGCGGATAGCCCAGCGGCATTCCACGAACGTCGCCCGTCGGAGCTCCTTCTTCTTCGCGATGACGCGCGACGAGCGCTTCGACGAGAATGGGCCGGTCGTTCTTCACGATGCTGACTCGCTGGCTACTGACCCCTTTGAAAGCAGCGGGATCGATCGGATTCGCGTCGTGTGCACCGACAACATTCCCGGCCACCTGCGCCTTCTCGAGTATTCCCGTGCGCACTCCTGCGTAGCTCCCGAGGTCGAGTCCGCGCCCGACGAATCCAAAACCGCCCGAGTTGCCGGGACCACCATCACCGATGGCCATGTCGGGATCGGAGTGACAGTGCCAACACGTCTTGTGGAGCACGCGTTCGTCCACTTCTTTGAAAGAGACCGCACGCGTGAGTGGAGGAAGCTTCACGAAAGCTGCCTTCTTCACTTCGGCAAGTGGGGTCTCGAGGACATAGGCCGCGAGATCGCGCACGTCGCTAGCGCTCAATTTGAAGTCCGGCATCACGGTGTCGCGTTTCATCGCGC
>JAHFDV010000581.1 GCA_023248815.1 Myxococcales bacterium | reverse complement strand
ACGCGCATCGCCTCGCCGTCGAAGTGAAAGCAACCAAGACCGAATATCGCCCCGGCGACGAGGTCGACGCCGACATCCTCGTGAAGAACGCAGCGGGCAAACCCGATCGCGCGGAGCTCACCGTCTATGCCGTCGATGAAGGCGTATTGATGCTCACGAGCTATCACACGCCCGATCCGCTTCCGTCGTTCACGGGACGACGCCCGCTCTCGGTCTTCTCGCTAGAAAACCGTGACCACCTCGCGCGCATTCTTCCGCTCCGCCGCGGCGAGCGCCTCGCGAACCTCGGGTACGAGCGCCAGTCCGGTGCGATGGACGACAAGGGCGGCGAAGGTGGCGGCGGCGGTGACGCACCTCGCGCCGACTTCCGCGCGACGGCCTTTTTCCAAGCGGGTGTCGTCACGACGCCCGATGGCAAAGCGCACGTTCACTTCAAGCTCCCAGACAACCTCACGAGCTATCGCTTGATGGCCGTTGCTGCGTCCCAAGGCGATCGCTTCGGCTCCGGCGATTCGACGTTCCGCGCGAGCAAGACCCTGATGGCACGTCCGAGCGTTCCGCGGATCCTTCGCGTGGGTGACAAAAGCGAGGTCGGCATCGTCGTCTCCTCGAAGGGCACCGCCGCGATCGACGTCGATGTCGTCGCGAAGGTCGACACGCGAGCGCCGAAAGAAGAAAAAGCTGTGGGCAATGAAAAGGTGAAGCCCACCAAGTTGCCCGTGATCGCCGCGTTCGTCGGACCGACGCAGAGACGCGTGCACGTGCCGAAGGGAGGCAACGTCGAGGTCCGTCTTCCACTCGAAGCCAAGGCCTCCGGCAACATCGAGATCTCCTTCAAGGTGTCGTCTGGTGGCGATTCCGACACGGTGATCGTCGCGCGAAAAATCGACGAACCCGTCCACGAAGAAGTGACGGCGGCCTACGGCGAGACCAACAAGGCTGCGGCCATCGGTCTTGGCGATCTCGTAAAGGCGAGCACCGAGGGATCCCTCGAGGTGAAGATGTCTTCGAGTGCCCTCGTCGGCATCGATGGCGCCTTCGACGAGCTCGCGCGTTATCCCTATGGATGCACCGAGCAAATCGCGAGCCGCCTGCTTCCGCTCGTCTATGTGTCGGATCTCGCGCGTGACGTCGGTGTGCGCGTTCCCGCGATGAACGATGCCGTCATCGACGAAGCGGTCGGCGCGCTCCTTCGTCATCAGGGCGAGACGGGCGGCTTCGGCTACTGGGAAGAAGATCGCGAAGAAGAATGGCTCTCGGGCTATGTCGTTCTCGCGCTCGATGCGGCTGCCAAGAAGGGCGCCTTCGTCCCGCGTGGAAGCCTCGATCGCTCGGTCGAGTACCTCCGGCGCGCTCTCGGCACGCTTCACTTTGAAGAAGGGGAAGCCGTCGACAAGAAGGACGACGACGACGAAAGCGAATCGATCGTGCAGACCGAAGATGCGCTGACGCCGAAAGACAAAGAAGCGCGAGCCTTCGCCGAGGCGGCCTTCGTCGCGGATGTCCTCGCGGTGATCGGCAAGTCCGATCCGGGCTATCTTCACCGCCTCTACGATGCGCGCCCCAAGAAGCCTCTCTTTGCGCAGGCGCTCCTTCTCCACGCGATGGCTGTCGCTCGAATGCCGAAGGCCGAGCTCGAAGCGCTCGCCGAGGAGATTAAACAACGCCTGCGCATTACGGCAAGCGCGGCGGTCGCAGACGGCGAAGCGGCATCCTTCTATGCGCCGCTCCTCGATTCGCCGGCGCGTACGACGGCACTCGTCCTTCGTGCGTTCCTTGCGACGAACGAGACGCATCCTCTCGCGCCGCGCCTCGCACGCGGTCTCTTGGACTTCCGCAAGGCGGACGCATGGCGGTCCACGCAGGAAAACGCGTGGTCACTTCTTGCGCTCGATACCTATAGGAAGTCGTTCGAGAGGGTCACACCCGACTTCGAAGCAAAGGTCTTCCTCGGCTCCGACAAGATCGGCGAAGCGGGCTTTCACGATCGCTCTCTTGCCGAGTCGACCTTCGTCGTCGGCAACGGTCGTCTCGCAGAGCTCGGCGGTCCGGTCTCGTTCGAGGTGAGCGCAGGTGATGCCGCGAAATCGAACCGGCTCTTCTACGGCACGCGCCTCCACTACAAGACCAAAGAGCTGCCGAAGAAGCCTCTCGATCGCGGCTTCTTCGTCCAAAAGCTCGTGCGCGCTGTCCGCCCCAACGAGCTCAGCGAAGCCTCGAAGTGGATCCCGCGAAAATCTTCGCCCGAGGCGAAGGCGGGAGACCTGGTGATCATCGACGTGCTCCTCGAATCGGCCGAACCGCAAAGCCAAGTCGTCATCGACGACCAGCTCCCCGCAGGGCTCGAGGCGATCGACTTCAAGCTCGATACCGTCGCGACGCTCCAAAAGGTCGACGACGGAAACGTCGCCGTGAAAAAGGGCGAAGCCGCGCCCGCGGGCATGTTCGCGAACCTCGGCGTGCCCTTCCGGGAAGACCCCTTCCATCGAGAAATGAAGGACGATCGCGTCCTCACGTTCCTCAACGACGTGCACCCCGGCATGTATCACTTCCGTTACCTCGCGCGAGCGACGGTGCCGGGCAAGTACGTGGTGCCCCCGACAGTTGCAAGCTGCATGTATTCTCCGGAGATCTACGGCCGCAGCAAAGCCGAGACGTTCGAGGTACGCGCGAAGTGAATCGGCCTGCGATTCGAGCGCTCCTGTTCCGGGGATGGGCAGCCTTCCGTTCCCGTAGCTTGACGTTCCGAGTCGCCGTTGCGTCGCTCGTCGCGCTGCTCGTTCTTCCGCCGACCCTCGTCGAGGTTGTCTCGCTTTTCGTGTCATTTCCGGCCGACCTTGCAGATAAGGACTTCGAAACCGAGCGCATCGTCGATCGCCACGGCCAACTCCTCCGCGAAGTGAGGCGCGGCGACGGCTCTAAACCCTCGCGCGTGACCCGAGACGAAACGCAGACACTGTCTTCGTTGCTCGTCGCCGTGGAAGACCGCCACTTCTATTCGCATCACGGCGTCGATTGGATGGCGGTCGGTCGGGCGGTCGTTACGAACCTCACGCATGCTCGCATCGTCAGCGGCGCCTCGACGATCACGATGCAGCTCGCGCGGACGGTTTCACCGGCACGACGTTCCCTCTTCGGAAAGATTCACGAAGCGGCGGTGGCGCGCGTCATCGAACGGCACCTGTCGAAGGACGATATTCTCCTCGAGTACGAGAACCGTGTCTCGTTCGGGCCGAATCTTCGCGGAGCCGGCGCCGCCGCCCACGCCTACTTCGACAAGCCACTCGCCAAGCTCTCGCTCGGTGAGACCGCCCTTCTCGCGGGAATCGTTCGCGGGCCGAGCTTTTACGATCTCGCGTCTCACGGCGATCGTGCCATCGCGCGACGCGCGCGCGTTCTCCACGACTACCGCGAGCTCAGCGGAGACAAAGAAGCGATCGCGCGTGCCGAGAGCGAACCTCTGATGCTTCAATCACGGCACTCTGCCTTCGGCGCCCCGCACTTCGTACGCGCGCTTCTCGGAGGAAAGTTCGGTGAGGTCTCGCGTGAGAAGGGAGTCGTCGTGACGACGATCGACAGC
>JAHFDV010000018.1:2307-27467 GCA_023248815.1 Myxococcales bacterium | reverse complement strand
GCGAGGACCTCGTTTTCGGATCGCTCGTCCCCTTTCCTCGACCGTTGTAACGATGGAGCGTGAGCGCGACGCGCCGCTCGCCAATGAATGTCGCGGCGGGGAGACGATCGTCGCGGAACCGGTGAAACCTTGGAGAGCGGTTTTCCGCTCCTGCGTGAAGGTCTGGAGCTTATCGAAAGTTCGCTCGCCCGAAGGACGCTGCGAGCGAGGGAGAAGCCTCTCGGACTCTCCAAACCCATGATTCCACACACTATGCGTTTGGGGGCTTTCCCCCCCACAGTTTGGGGGTAATTCCCCCCAATGGCGTCAAGAAGCGGAGAATTTGCCAGTAGTTCCAAAGGCCTACTATGGACCGCATCCTGCTTTAGTCATCCACGGAGGCCGCATGCAACGATCGCTTCGAACCCTTTCCGTCCTACGACACCTCGCCGCAGCAGGGACCATCCTGCCCATGTTGGCCGCCGGTTGTTCTGACTCTCAAAACGACACGACCAGTATCGGCGTGGACGCCATCATCTTCATGAAGCGAGCGCACACGATCGTCGGCGACAACGGCGCCGTCGAAGTGGATGTGTCTGGCGGTAACGGCCAGGTCATCGACTACGAACGCTTCGTTCCGGGAGGCAGTCTCAATCTGCTCTCGCCGCCGCGCCCCGATGGAACGCTCACCAACCTGACGAGCGAGTTCCCGCAGGCAGACTTGAACGGCGTCGACGTCGCGTTCGATGCGCAGCAGGCCGTCTTCTCGATGAAGAAAGATGGCAGTGACCATTATCATATCTACACCGTTCAGCTGACGCCCGGCGCCGATGGCAAGCACGAGATGCATCAGAAGACGGACGGTCCGTACGATGACATCAACCCGACGTACATCGCGGGCGGTCGCATCGTCTTCGTGACGAACCAAATGTATACGGCGATGGGAACCCGCGCCGACGAGTACGAGCACGGCCGCGTCGTCACGCAGCTCGCGAGCATCTCGGTGGGCGGTGGCGATGCCGATCGCAAGCTCTTCTCGCAGAACCTTTCGCACACGGTTGCCCCCTTCCGTCGCGCCGACGGCAAGGTCGGTTACTCGCGCTGGGAGCACTTGGGTCCCGTCAACGACGTGAAGATCTTCGCGACGAACCCCGACGGCACGAACATGTTGGCCATCGGTGGCCAGCACGGAAAGCCTGCGAACTCGCTCGTGAACATCCGCGAGATCGAGCCCAACGTGATGGTCGGTATCGCGACGACGCGTAACCGCACGATTCACGCAGGCTCTCTCGTGAAGCTCGACGCGCGCAACCACGCAGACCCCGTGTGTCTCGATGCGAACGCTGATCAAACGGGACACGCGTGTGTCGACGAAGAGCATCTCGCGGTCGAGATCCTCACGCCGGACGTGCCGACCTCGAACGGTCCTTCACCGGCCGGTCGCTACCGTGAGCCCATCGCGCTTCCGGACGGTCGCCTTCTCGTCTCGTGGTCTGACGGCCCCGTGAACGACTCGCTCGAAAAAGCGCTCACGCCGCCGAACTTCGGTCTCTTCGTCTTCAACCCGAAGACGCAAAAGAACGAGCTCGTCTATGACGATCGCAACTTCTGGGATCTCGGCGCCGTGCCCGTCATGGCGCGCAAAGAGCCGCCAATCATCGGCGACCTCCAGAACGTGAAAGACCCCGGCGAGCCCGTCCGTATCGGATCGGTCGACGTCGGTCAGACGAGCCTCGAAGAAGGTGTCACGGGCGGACAGTTCGTCGAAGGCACGAAGCTTCGCGATGCGCTCCACGGCGCGTCGGCCGTGCGCATCATCGAAGGCTTCTCGAGCGAAGCTGCGAAGGGCGTCAACATGTTCGGCCTCACGATGCACGAAGGTGCAGCCGTTCTCGGCGAAGCGCCCGTCTATCCGGACGGAAGCTGGCTCGCGAACATCCCGCCGTACATTCCGGTTCACCTCCAGCCGATCGACAAGTTCGGCATGGCGATCCGCAATCAGCTCACCTGGATCCAAGGCATGCCCGGCGAAGATCGACGTTGCGTCGGTTGTCACGAAAGCCGCACCGGCCAAGGTGTTCCGAAGTTCGGTCAGAACCCGACCGTCGCCGATCAGCAGCCGGCGCCGCAGTTCCTCTCGGCCATCACGGAGCGCACGGAGCTCCCCTGGGACAAGAACGACACTGCGGGTAAGAACTTCGTTCAACAGATCCTCACGGACAAATGCGTGAGCTGCCACAACGCTTCGACGACCGAGTACTACGAGATCTCTCGTCAGGACCCAGCGACCAACACGACGGCGGTCTACCGCATTCCCCGCCTCGACCTCGGCGACACGCCGATCAGCGTTTACTACGACCGCGCGGTCCGTACGTACAACGCCTCGTACGTCTCGATCTTCTATCCCTCCGCAATGGAGATGGGGAAGGTCAAGCTCGTGAGCGGCACGATTCCTCCGATGTGGGGCGTCCCCGGCAGTGCACGCGCTTCGAAGCTCATCGAGAAGATCAATCTCAAGGCGAAGGACGGAACGACGGCATGGGCCACGGGCATGCACCCAGAAGACAAGGGCGTCACGCTCACGGATGAAGAGCGCAAGCAACTCATCATGACCATGGACCTCGGCGGCCAGTACTTCGCTCGCCAAAACACGGGCTTCGCGCCCTTTGCCTCGGGTGACCCTGTCGCCCCTGGAACGAAATATTGAAAGGGAAGGACTAGAGCCATGAAGAGCATTCAAAGAATCCTCGGCGCCGTCGCCCTCCTCGCAGTCGGAGTCTCCGCAACCGTCGTCTTCGGCAAAGATGCCCGCAGCGACGAAACGATCACGGGCAAAGGCACGGCCGGCGTCTACGGTCACGTCAACCCCGACTCGATCGAGTTCCTCTCCAACGAAGAACAGATCAATGCGGCGGTGAGCTCGAACTCACCTTCCCTCATCTGGGAAGTTCTCGAGCACGCCGAGAAGTTCGAGTGCACCTCGTGCATCGCATCGGTCGCTCCTCTTCTCTACTCGAACAACTCCGAAGTGCGCGAGATCAGCGCTTGGTGGCTTCGTCGCCGCGTCTTCGGCGTGTTCGGCGAGGGCGAGGTCTACCAGCAGACGTTGCAAACGCTGAAAAACGACAGCAATGCGTCGCGTCGCGCGTACGCCGCTTACGCTCTCGGCGAATTCCTCGTCACGCCGGGCATCGCTGCCTGCGCCGAAGCGGTGAAGACGGACTCCGATCCCGCCGTTCGCGCGGCTGCTGCCTCTGCGCTCGGTCGTCTCAATGACGACGGCGCGGGTGCACTTTCAGCCGCCGTCGTCGACAGCGACGTCCGCGTGAAGCTTGCCGGTCTCAAGGCCGTCTCGCGCATCAACAAGTTCACGGACGTTCCTGCGCTCGTGCAGACGCTCGCCGACAGCGATGCGAAGGTTCGTAACAGCGGCGTGCAAACGCTCGAGCAGGTCCTCGCCAAGGACTCGTCGGCTTCGGTCATCGCCATCGCGAAGACGGATCCCGACGCGAGTGTCCGCGCCTCGGCAGCCCACGCGCTCGGTATCTTCCACGATCCCGCAGCACGTCCTGCGCTCGAAGCGTTGTCGGCCTCCGATCCGAACGGCTTCGTCCGCGACGCCGCGGCGATTGCCTTGCGACGACTCTAAGAGCGCGGGTCAGCTCAACACGATGCCCTCTGCCTTTACGGGCGGGGGGCACGTTCCCTTTGTGGGTCCTTGAGGGCTTCGCGAAGATGTTTTCGGTCGCGGCTTCGTGGGGTTAACGGAAAGATTCGAGTAGAGTATTGCCCATGCGTTTTCAGTCATCGATCACGCGAATGGTGCCGAGTCTCTCGGTGGCCGTCGTCGCCGCATCCACCGGACTCATGTTCTCGTGCGAGTCCAATGAGCCCGCTGCGACGACGTACTTCGAGCGCAGCGTCGCTCCCATCCTCCAGAACTCGTGCGTACGAACGGGAACGGGCGCGGGTTGTCACGTTGCGACCGAAAAAGGAAACGCGTTCGGCAACCTCGACGTGGCGACATTCGAAGGCGTCAACCGTCGTCGCGATCTTCTTTCGGACTACGGACCCTACGGTCAAAACGCATTCCTCTTGAAGTCGATCGAGCCCATCTCGGTCGAAGTGCAGTCCTTCGACGGCGAGAAGACGTCAATCACGACGGACATCCGCCATGCGGGCGGTTCCATCTTGAGCCCCACGGCGACGGCGTATCTCACGCTTCGCAAATGGATCGAGAACGGCGCGACGGCGAACAACACGGGATCTAGCGGCAAGAAGATCGCACGTCCCGACTGCTCGAAAGTAATTCCGCCCGACCAAGCGTTCGACCCCAACGCCGAGCCGACGCGCCCCGACTACACGGCCTTCCGCGACAAGATCGCGCCCATGCTCGGTCAGACGTGCGGCGCCACCAACTGCCACGGAAGCTCGTCGAACGAGCTCTATCTCACGTGCGGTTCGACCAACGAAGAGCGTCGATGGAACTACTTCGCGGCGCAGCAGTACCTTTCGCAGACGCCCGAGTCGAGTGAGCTTGCACGAAGGCCGCTCGCGCCTTCACAGGGCGGCGCTTATCACGAAGGAGGCATCGTCTTCGCGACCTCTTCGGACACGCGCTACACCGACCTCGTCGACTGGGCGACGCAGCATGGTCCGCCCGACAACGGCACCATCGATCCCAACTTCGCATTCTTCGCGCACCGAGTGCAGCCCATCCTCGTCAAAAAAGGATGCATGATGCAGCAATGCCATTCGGCAGCGCAGTTCCACGACTTCCGTCTTCGCGGCGGATCCGGCGGAAGCTTCTCGCTCTCCGCGACGCGCAAGAACTACGAGCTCTCCGTCGCCCAGCTCGCGCTCGAGAGCGAGAACGTCAACGCGAGTCGTCTCGTACGCAAGAACCTGTTTCGCGCCGAAGTGTTCGCGAGCGGCGGCGGCATCGCGCATCGCGGAGGCTCCCTCTTCGAAGATTTCAGCGGTAAGTCAGCGGCGCCCGACGATTGCGACGCGACGGTCGACTACGCGACCATCGATCTCAACGATCCCAAAGCGAAGGCATATTGCGTCATCAAGGAATGGCACAAGCGCGAGCGCGCCGCGCGGACGCTGGCGCCCTTCTCGGCGATTGCTTACGTCAAGCGCCCGGCCAATGCGACGGCTGGCCATGTGCGTGACTTCGACACGTTCGTGGGCGGCGCCGAGCTTCACGTCGTTTCCGTCACGGCCGACGCAACGGGGGCCTTCACGACGGGCGCCGACGCTTCGATCAACGCGGGATGTAGCCTCGGCGGATCTCCAGACATTCGTCGACCGAGCGCGTCTTGGGATGGAACCAAGATCGCCTTTGCCGCGCGCGCCACGGCGGGTGATCCCTTCGCGGTCTATGTCGCCAATGCCGACGGCTCGTCGTGCGCCAAGCACACCGAGATCAACGCGGGAGCCGCCAACGGAAACGGTCTCCTCGTCCACAATCTCGACCCGGTGTTCGGTCCGCCCGATGCCGCCGGCAACCAGCCCATCGTGTTCGCCTCGACGCGTGGCAACATCGCCACCGCGGCCTATGACTACACGGGCCCGCAACGCACGCCTTCGGATCCTTCGAAGCCGAACGCGAACCTCTACGTCTTCACGGCAGGACAGCCCATTCGTCAGCTCACCTACCTCCTCAACATGGAGCGTGAGCCATTCTTCATGAGCGATGGGCGTCTCGTGTTCACCGCGGAGAAGCGCGCGAAAGACTTCTATCAGCTCGCGCTTCGCCGCATGAATCTGGACGGCGGTGACTACCACCCGCTCTTCGCGCAGCGTGGAACCATCGGCTTCAAGGAGGCGACGACGGTCGTCGAGCTCGCCGACAAGAACTTCGCCACCATCTTCTCGGATCCCGGCGTACCGCACGGTGGCGGCACGCTCGGAATCTTCAACCGTTCGATCGGCATCGATTTCACGAGCGCGGACGCCGCCGACTACGTGGTCGATCCGACCGTCCTCGATCCCGCGAGCAAGAGCTCGCCGGAGCCGAATTTCTTCCTCCACTCGCTCGCGCTCTTCGATCCGAGTGTCTCAGGAAAGGCCAACGCTCCGACGACCGGCCTCTTCACGACGCCTTCGCCTCTTCCTGATGGTCGTCTTCTCGTCAGCTTCGGCGACGCGACGAACACTTCTTCGTTCGGTGGCGACTACGATCTCTATGTCGTCGACACGATCGCGCGCACCAAGACCAAGCTTCTCGGCGCGGCGGGTTCCGCCGAGATCGAAGCCGTCGCCGTCTATGGCCGTGCTTCACGTGGCACGTTCGTGTCCGTGCAAGACGAGCCCAATGCGACGACGCGGATCGACTCGAGCAAGACCGACGCGACCGTCCACGTGCTCGATGCGCGCGTTCTCGCTTCTCTGCTCTTCCAAAATACGCCCACCGGGCGAGAGATCGAAGAAGACATCAACGAGCTCGACCTCTACGAAGACATGCCGCCCGCGGACGGCGTCACGAACTACGCTTCTGGTGGTGCCAACGTTGCGACGGATGCCTTCGGGCAGGTGTACGTGCGCCGTCGCTTTCTCGGAAAAGTTCCGCTCGCGAGCGATGGTTCGACGATCTTCAACGTTCCGGGCGGCCTTCCACTTCTCTACAAGCTTCCCGAGACGAAGTTGTCGCGTGAGTTCGGTTTGCCCCGCCTTCAACGCGAATCGATCGTGTTCGCTCCGGGAGAGATCACGAACCAGTCGTTCCGCCGTCCCTTCTTCGACGGTCTTTGCGCCGCGTGCCACGGCGCGATTTCGGGACGTCCCCTCGATTCTGCCGTCCGCCCAGACCTCCTCACCGAGGCATCCACGACGGCATCCCGCGGATCGAGCCCCTACAATGCCAACGTCGCTCCCGCGCAACGCGGCAAAGTCGAAGGTCCCTGAAGACGGGAGTCGCGAGACGTCGTGCCCATCACGAGCCTTCCCGTCGAGATTGCTTTCTCGCTTCGTCGCGAAGGCTTCGAGCTCTCGACGCGTGAGACGCTCGACATCGCGCGGGCACTGACGCTCGTCGATCTCGAAAGCGAAGTAGCCGTTCGCGAGACGCTCCGCGCGATCGTTGCCACGACCAAGGAAGAGAACGAGCGCTTCGATCGCGCCTTTGCGCGCTTTTTCTTCGCGAAAGAGAAAACGGTCTCGCTCATCGAAGACCTCCGCCTACGCGGATTCTCGCCCGAGGAGCTCGAGAAGGTCCGCGGAGCCATCGAGCGAACGGCAAAAGTCGACGACGTTGCATTCGGCGCGCTCGTTCAACGCGGCGCCGATTACGACCGCTTGCTCGCGCTCGTGAGTCAAACCGGCCAAGACATGCGCAGGCTCGGGCAGCTCGGAGAGATCCAAGAGAGAGCCAACGAAGCAACGGGGCTCTTGCGCGCCGAGTCGATGATGGCTGAGCTCGAGCGTCGCTTTCGTGATCTATTCGGAGAACGTGCCAACGAGATCTTGGATCTCATTCGCGAACGCCTACGCGAAACCAAACGCGAGGTGCGCACTCAGCTCCGTGAGTCGTTCGATCGGCGCGAGGGGACGCGAGACGGATCGCTCGAAGAAAAGACGTTCGCTGCACTCGATGAGCGCGAGATCGAAGACGTGCGCAAGGTCGTGCGAAAGTTCGCGGATCGCCTGCGAGGCGGCGAGCTCGTGCGGAGGAGGCATGCCCTGCGCGGTCGTCTCGATGCGACCAAAACATTGCGCGAGGCGATGCGTACCTACGGTATTCCGGTCCGCCTCGTCCGCAAAAAACCTCGACGAAAAAAGACGAAGCTCGTCCTCCTTTGCGACATCAGCGACTCGGTCCGCAGCGCCGCGGTCTTCATGCTCGAGTTCGTCGCCGTCGCGCACGATCTTTTCTCGGACGCACGCAGCTTCGTCTTCGTGAGCGATCTGGCCGAGACGACCGAGCTCTTCGAAAAGGACTCGATCTCGCGTGCGCTTCAGCGTGTTGCGAGTGGCGAGCTCATCTCCGTGCGCGACAATTCGAATTATGGCCGCGCCCTCCGAACGTTCGAGGGCATCTATGGCCCCGAGATCGACCGACGGACGACGCTCGTCATTCTCGGCGACGCGCGCACGAACTACGGGGACCCCGGACTCGAAGCACTCCGCGATTTGAAGAAGCGCGCAGGGCACGTCATCTGGCTCTGCCCCGAGAAGAAAGATCAGTGGGGCGCTGGCGACAGCGCAATTCTCGCCGTAGCGAAGCACTGCACGAAGCTCTTGGAGGCGGCCAACGTCACCGAGCTCGAGTCCGCGTTGCGCCTCATCGGCCGCCTGCGCGGACGATCCTGAAGCGAGAGCTCGCACGTCTTGGCGGGATGAAGCCAACGTGAATTCCAGCGAGCGTGATACGACCCTCGACCATGCATAGGCTTCGGTTCTGGCTACTGCGCATCGTCGTCGCAGCCCTCTTCCTTCTCAAAGCGGCGCCCGCCCAGGCTTATCCGTGGATGATTCGTCACGAGTACACGACCTGCAATCAATGCCACGCGGATCCTTCGGGAGGCGGACTGCTCACGGCGTATGGCCGAATGCAGGGAACCATTCTTCTCGCCAGCAACTACAAAGGCGGCGCTGCAGAAGAGCAAGAGCCAGGAACCATCGGCGACTTTCTCTTCGGCGCCATCAAACTCCCCGAAAGCGGAAGCGTGCTTCTTCAGCCGGAGATTCGTACAGCGAGGCTCTACACGAGAGACCTCGATACCGGTGCCGACGACTCGCGAACGCTCATCATGCAAGCGGATCTCCTCGGCCAAATCCGCGTCGATCGATTTCGTGCTAACGGCGGCATCGGTTTCGTCAACAGCGGCGCGCGCGGTGCGTCGATCACGAAAGACACCGCGCTCGGTGGCGACGGAAATGCGATCGTCTCGCGCACGCACTGGGTCGGAGTCGACCTCGGAAAGGATGAAGACACTACGGTTCGCGCAGGGCGCATCAATTTGCCCTATGGCATTCGCTCCATCGAGCATACGGCGTGGGTCCGCAGCACGACGCGCACCGACATCAATGCTTCGCAGCAATACGGCATCGCCCTCGCGCACAACGAAGAAAAATATCGCTTCGAAGCCATGGCGATCGCCGGCAACTTCTCCGTCTCTCCCGATCTCTATCGAGAACGCGGCTTCGTCGGCTTTGCAGAGTGGTTCGCGAAGCCCAACCTCGCGTTGGGTGCGAGCGCGCTCATCACGCTCGCGGGCGGATCGGTCGACAACGGCACGCGCGCCGACACGCGAAGGACGCTCTCGGGGCTCACGATGCGCTGGGCTGTAAAAAAGGCGCTCGTCATCTCCTCCGAAACCGATTTGACGTTCGCGACGACAAGGGGCCTCGAGAAAAAATATGGATTTGCCGGGCTCGTGCAGGCCGATCTCGAACCGTGGCAGGGCCTCCACTTTCTCGCGATGGCCGAGACGAAGAATCTGAACTTGGGAACGAACCTCCAAGGCTTCGGCGGTTGGCTAGGCGCGCAATGGTTCTTCTTTCCGCACTTCGACATTCGTGGAGACGTAGTCGTGCGGACGGAAGACTCCGGCTCGGGCTCGCGCTTCGACTCGCTCGCGTTTCTCGCTCAACTCCACGCGTATCTCTGAGGCTCCGCATGAACCATCGCAATCGCAACGCTTCACACTCTGCGTGTCTCGCGCTCACGGTGCTCTCCGTGTCACTTCCGCGGATGGCCTACGCCACGCCCGAGTTCCCGGGTGTCATCGAGCGAGAGCTCCGTCTCGCCGAAGAGCCGCCGTGCACGATCTGTCACGTCGGAACTCCCGCACGCGGAACCGTGCAAACGCCCTTCGGAAAATATCTTCGCTCGCGCGGACTTCTCGCGCGCAACGACTCTTCGCTCATCAACGCGTTGAAAGCAGCCGAAGGCGAACGCCAAGACAGTAACGGCAATGGCATCACCGACATCGACGAGCTCAAGGCGGGGAGAAACCCGAACGGTGACGAACCCGAGTTCGGCTGCGTCGGAAGAATCGCTCCGCGAAGCAGCTACGCGCCGGGCGTCGCCGCGCTGCTCGTGATGGCGTTGCTCTCTCGCCGGAGGCGCAAGTCAATCCACTGACCCCGCTGTGCGCGGAAACGACCTCGACTCAGGTCTTGCGCTTCAGGCCCGCGCTATCGAGCTTGCGCCGTAGTTCGATGAGGTCGAGCAAGTCTTCGACGTAGTCGAGCTTGGTCGTATCGATGCGAAGGATGGGCCCTTCTTCGTAGCTGTCGAACCATTCGCCGTAGAGATCGTGGAGGCGCTTCAGGTACGCCGAAGGAATCTCTTTCTCCATCTCGCGACCGCGTCGTGCGATGCGCTTCTTCGTCGTCGGGAGTGAGCACTCGAGCGCGATGAGGAGATCGGGCGGACGAAGGGAACGCCGAATGCCCTTGTAGAGGTGCTCGTAGACGGTCCAATCGCGCTTCGACATCTTCTTTTCGCGATAAAGATTCTTCGCGAAGATTTCGGCGTCTTCGTAGATCGTGCGATCGATCACGGCGGGGGTTTTGCAGCCTTCGAGCTCTTGATGGAGCTCGAGCTTGTGCGCGAGAAAGAACGCCTGCGAGTGAAACGCCCACGTCTTCATGTCGCGGTAGAAGTCCGCGAGATAGGGGTTCGCTTCGTTGGGCTCGTAGAACGGCGTGAGCCCGTAGTTGTTGACGAGCCACCGCACGAGCGACGTCTTGCCTGCGCCGATCGTCCCGGCGACGGCGATCATCTGCTTCATGGAAGCGATGCTAGAACGAACCGTCTAGTCCGTCCTCATCGTTCTAGGACACCAGTCCCCGAACGCGCTCGAAAGACCGCCCTCAGCGCAACGCGCTGGAAAGACCACGTAGCGCACCTTTGACGGCGCCATCCAAGGCAAGCTCGGCGTGACTTCCCGTCAGCGAGGTCGCCTTTCCAGAAAGAATGGCGACGAGTTTTCCTTGGCGCGTTCTTACGGCGGCAGAAATCGTGCACTCTGCACCTTTTTCTCCGCGTTCGAATCGCACGACGGTCGCCGAAAGAATCGCGCTCGTCTTTGCGTGCGAAAGATCGACCTCGGCGATTTCACGACGGAGTGCCGTCCGCAAGAGCTGCGTGAGATCGAGCGTGTTGTCTTGGATGCGACTACCGACTTCTCGGAGCTCGACGGTAGGACGCGCGTGCGCCGAAGGAACGAATGCGGTGGACAGCACAAAGCACAACGCCGCGATGGGAAGCCTCATCGACTGCTCCTTTCGATCGTGAGAGAGACGTCACGAAACCAACGATTGGCCTCGTGAGGGGCGAAGCCACATTCGGCTTCGCGCTCTCACACCACGACGGGTATCAGACGCTTTCCATCGGGGCCAAAATTTCGCTGCCTCGAGACAGCGATCGTAACGCGCCGCGTTGCTAGCGCACGCTTTTTGCGGGCATTCTACGCTCTCGAAACGTCGACGCCGCTCTGCGCGCGCGCGTCCTTCTCCTTTTCGAACTGCTCGAGCGTGGCTGCGCCAGAGCGAAGCAAGAGAGCGAGCGTGACGTGCAACGCGACGAAAGGAAGTGGCCCCAAAACGAAGAGAACGGTCTCCTGCGGTCCTCCGTTCGAGACGAGTCTCATCGTGATCGAGCGCCAGTATCCACGCGTTGAAGGGTGCGCGTCACGCTTCCACGCGCGGCAATCGTCGACATCCATTGAACTCGCGAGGTAGCTGTGGAAACCTGCAAGAAGATGAAATCTGGCCTTTTTGCCTGCTTCGCACTTCTCGTGGCCTGCGGTCATGAGGAACAAGCGCCTCCGAAAACGGAATCGACGATTGGGCTCCCGAGTGCGAGTGCGAGCGCCGCGCCGACTTCGAGCGAAGCTCCGACGAACGGAAATCTGACGGGCGTGCCGATCATCTCCAACGATGATCCCGTCTCGATCACGAATCATGGAACCGAAAGCGGTACGCCTACGCCGGTCGCGTCGGAAGCGTGCAGTGCCGCAGCCGAGGGCTATCGCGTGAAGATCAAAGATGGGGTCAACGCTTGCTATCAGCAGGGCAAGGCGAAGAACCCGTTCCTCTCGGGTCGCTTCAAGCTGACGGTCGCCATCGATGCGCAAGGCAAGGGCGGAGGCGCTCGCGCAGAGTCGGGTTCGGCTCTTGGTCAGACCGTCGTCGATTGCATGGTCAACGCGGCAAAAGCCGTTCCGTTTCAAGACGCTTCTTGCAAGGGCAAGAGCCTAACCGTGGTGCGAGTGTATGGTTCCGAATAAGACGACAGCTCTCAGCAAGAAGGCCTCGCCAAAGGGCACTAAAAAGTCCCTCGCGCAGGAGCCTCGAAAAGACGCAGCTCGTTCGCGTGCGTCGCGAGCCGAAGAGGTCGAGTCCCTTTATCTCGCGCACGTAAATGATCTCATCGCGCGCGGGAGCGAAGTGCTCACGCGTCTCGGCATCGATCGTCTGGTGATCCATTCTGGCTCCCCGCTTCGCCGTACGACGTTCGACGATCAGTTCTGGCCACTTCGCCCGAATCCGCATTTTCAGCACTGGTTTCCGCTTTCGCAAGCGGGCGCCTGCTTGCTCATCGCGCCTGGAAAAAAGCCGAAACTGATGTGGCCTGCGATCCCGAATTTCTGGGAGTCGCCGGGTACCGCACCGAACGACTACTACGCGAACGTGTTCGCGGTCGAACGCCCCACGAGCGCCAAGGCGGCGCAAGACACCGTGAAGCGCTTCATCTCCGGCAAGAAGAAAGCGTTCGTCGGTGACGACCTCCGCGCCGCGCGTGACCTCGGCTTCTCTGCTCCCGAAGTGAATGCGCCGCGTCTCGTGCGCGAGCTCGATCGCCTCCGCGTCGAAAAGACCGATTACGAAATCTTCTGCCTTCGCGAAGCCAATCGTATCGCCGCGAAAGGTCACGACGAGCTCTTGCGCGCGTTCGAATCGGGAGATGCCTCCGAGCTCGAGCTGCACCTTCTCTATCTCCGTCTCACCGAGCAAGACGATCCCGAGACGCCCTACAAGAACATCGTCGCTCTCGGCGAGAGCGCAGCGACGCTTCATCATGATCACTACAACAAGAATCGCGAACCGAAGACGGCGGACACGCTCCTCCTCGACGCGGGCGCGACATTTCTCGGCTACTGCTCGGACATCACGCGCACGTGGGTCAAAGGTACGGGCGCCACGGCTTCGGCGTTCAAAGGTCTCGTCGACGAGATGGAGACGATGCAAAAGAAGCTCTGCGACGATGTCGTCGTCGGGAAGAAATACGAAGTTCTCCACGACGATTCGCATCGTGGCGTGAGCCGTATTCTCTCGCAGAGCGGCATCGTGAAGCTCTCGCCGGAAGAAACGTACAAAGCCGGCATCAGCCGCGCATTCTATCCGCACGGCCTCGGTCACTCGCTCGGGCTCGTCTGCCACGACGTCGGCTGCGCGCTCATCAAGCCCCGTCCCGAAAATCCCTTCTTGCGCAACACGACGACGATGGCGCCGCGCCAGTGCTTCACGATCGAGCCCGGGCTCTATTTCATCGAGCCGCTTCTCGCCAAGCTCAAAGAGAGCAAGCACGGCACGAAGGTGAACTGGAAGCTCGTCGAAGCGCTCTCTCCGCTCGGAGGCATCCGCATCGAAGACGACATCGTCGTGACGGCCGGCGAAGAACGCATCGACAACCTCACACGCGACTACCTCCCCGTTGGCGGCGCTTCCGTCTAACGCTCAGGCGCGAGGAACTTCCACGGGAGAAGTTCCCTCGACCGGGACTGGCGGAAGTGCAGCGAGAGGAAGACTCGACGGAGCCGTCGCTCGCTCTCGTACTAAGAGCGCTCGTTCGAGGACGACCATCAGGAAGGGGACCGAGACGCCCATGGCGATCGATGCCATCGCGATCTTGTCCATGCCGACGAGCTTCATTCCTTCTCCTTCTGAAAGAATGACGGACGACGCGAAGGCGCCGACGGCCGAAGATGCGTGTTGCACGGCGGATTGGATCGACTGAAAAGCTCCGCGCTCGTGCGGGTAGGGCACCTTCGTCGTGAGTGCGGAGTACGCGACGTTGCGGAAGGACATCGACATCATGAAGCCCACGAAAATGAGCGGAATGGCGTAGGTAGGCGGCACGAAGATGAATCCGGCGAGGATCACCACAGCGTTGAGGGCCGAAGCCGCAAAGGCGATCTTGCTCGAACCGAGCTTGTCGACGAGGCCGCCGACGGCGCGGATCGTGAGGAAGCTCATGACGCCGCCGCCAGCGTAGAGCAGCCCGAGGCGTTCGCGAGGGAAGTGAAGATTGTTGAGCACGAAGGGCGTGATGTTCGGGATGAGAATGAACGCCGACATCATCGCGAAGACAGTGATCAAGAGCGATCGCAGTACCTCGCCGCGGAAGAGTCCACGCACCTCGAGAAGCGCCGATGCCTTATCGTCGCGTGTCGATCGTATTTGCGGAAGATAGTAAGCCGCTGCACAAATGATGAGAAAGCCGAGCCCCGCGACGGCATAGAACGGGCTCCGCCAACCGAAGTGCGTCGCGCATTCGAGTCCGAGCGGCACGCCGACGATCGACGCGAGCGAGAAGGCCATCATCACGATCCCCATCGCCCGACCCCTCCGCGAAGGTGGAATGACGTCGCTGATGATCGCGATCGCGATCGCGGAAGCGGGGCCGCCGAATGCGCCCGCGACGATGCGTGCCATGAGAAGCGTCCCGAAGTCCTTCGCGAAGGCACAAGCGAGTGTTCCCGAGAGGAGGCCGAACATCGCGACGGTGAGGGCGCGCTTTCGTTCGAAGCGATCGATGAAGAACGCCGAGGCGAGCCCCGCGACCGCGGCTGCGGCGGTGTAGCTCCCTCCGATCCATCCGAGATGGGACGTTCGAATCGCGAGCTCGCGCGCAAAGTCGTTACCGAGCGGCATCACGATCATGAAGTCGACGATGTTCACGAACTGCGTCGCTGCAAGCACGAGCAGAATGCGGCGCTCCTCTTGAGTGATCGAATCGGGCGCCGCCGTCTGCATGGGCGGCGGAGTCTAGGAGCGTTAAAACGCCGCGCAAAGGAGCCGGCTCGTCGGAAACGCCGAAAATTCGAGCTTTCCAAACGGGGATGGTAGGAAGGGAAAGGTAGGTTGTTTATGCGGTGTAATTGCAAAAATCTCCCACCATTGAAATTGTCAACTGGACCGATAGGCTGCCTATATGAACCTTCGAACGCTCGCTCTCGCCCCTCTCGTCTGTTTCGCCGTCGGATGTGCTGACGACGAGCGAGTCGCGATCCCCGAAGCCTCGCAGACGTTCGGCGCGACCGACGAGATCGCCGCGCCGGGAGATCCGAATCAAGCGACGGCGAACAGCGTGAGCTACGCGCAGCTCCGAGACGACGAAGGCATCACGATCACGAGCCAATGGCGCATCGGATACGTGGGCACGTTTCAAGTGCGCTACTGCCGCCAAAACTCCGAAGTCGAGTGCACCGCCTGGGACGGCTATCGCATCGAAGGCTTCGATGTCGACCGTTACTCCCGCCCGACGCGCGTCGTCGTCACGGCGACGGTCGATGGCCAAGACCAGTTCGTGACGATGCGCATCGACGATGCGAGTGAGGTCTCCCACTCACGCGATTGCTACGTGACGAACGGCGTCGTCGACTTCGGTCTTTGCGCCGATTGGAACGTCGTTCAATCTGGCGGTATCTAACGCGCCGACTAGCTCGCGCTCTTTTTCAGGCTCCGAACGAGCTGGAGCGGATGCGGGCCTTTCGCGACGGAAGCCCGATGCGCGTCGAGAAATTCGCTGCGCTCGAGCTCGATGCATCCCAACGACTCGAGATGTGGATTCAAGACCTGCACGTCGAAAAGCTCGTAGCCGCTCTCTCGCAGTGAATACGCGAGCGCGGCGAAGGCGATCTTCGATGCGTCGGTCACGCGATGAAACATCGACTCTCCGGCGAACGTGCGGCCTACGGTGACGCCGTAAATGCCACCGACGAGGCTCTGCCCTTCCCACACCTCGACGCTGTGCGCGAAGCCTCGTTCGTGGAGCTCGGAGTAGGCCGCGATCATCTTCGCCGAGATCCACGTATGGCCTGGACGCGCATCGGCGCACCCTTTCATCACCTCGGTGAAAGCGGTGTCGAGCGTAATTCCATACGGATGCGTCTTCAACGTTCGCCTCAGGCTGCGAGCCCAACGCGGAGGTTTGTCGATCGGGAAGATCGCGCGCGGATCCGGAGAGAACCACGGCAAGAGCTTTTTGTGCGGCCAAGGAAAGATGCCCGACCGGTACGCGAGTAAGAGTGTGCTCGCCGAGTAGTCTTCGCCGACGGCGACGATGCCATTTTCATCGGCGTCTTCCGGATCGGGAAAGACGACCTCGGGCGGGTCCGGTTCGCGCGGAGGAAAGGGCGCAGGCATCGGCAAAAGAGGAAGCTAGTGAGACGCCGAGCTCGACGCGCGCGAAGGCGTATTCGATCCGCTCGCGGGCGTCGGACTCTGCGCATCCTGACCCTTCACGAGCTTCGCGAGGTAGAAGACGAGTCCGATCATCGCGAGAAAACCCAGCACGAGCGCGAAGGTCTTGCCTTTGCCACGAGGAAGCTCGTCGTCGTCGTCGAGGCCGGTGGGATCCGCGGCTTCTCCCGAGCCTTTCCAAGTGTATTGCACCTCGCGCGACTCGAGCGCTTCGAGGCCGTCGGTCGTGAGGCCACACGCGGCGTCGAGCGCACGCGCAAAATCGTCGGCGGTTTGAAACCGTTCAGACTGCACGCGATGATTTGCCTTCGCGTACCACTTGTCGAAAAGAAGCGTGGCGTTGCCCGTCTCCGAGGTGGGGACGGGGAGAGGCTCGGCGCAAACCTTCAAGACGATGTCGCCCATGGTCTCGCCGTCGAACGGAATCGTTCCGACGGCGGCGGTGTACGCGCAGGCTCCGAGCGACCAAAGATCCGAAAGCGGGCTCGGTTCGCCCCCTTCAGTGAGTTGCTCGGGGCACATGAAGTTGGGGGTACCGATGACCATTCCCGCGCGCGTCGGCCCGCCGAACTTTCCGTGTCCTTCGTCGTCTTCGATGATCTTCGCGATGCCGAAGTCGACGAGCTTCACGACGTACTCGGCCTCCTTGTGTTGCTCGCGGCTGTTCGTCGCGAGAAAGAGGTTGTCGGGCTTGAGATCGCGATGAACGATGCCGAGCTCGTGTGCAATCGAGAGCGCGCGACACGCCTGGCGAAAGATGAGCGCCACTTCTTTGAGCGGAACCGGGCCCTCGCGTTCGATGCGATCGGCCAGCGATTCGCCCTCGAGATATTCCATCACGATATAGGGAACGGTGTCGTCGGTGCCGTAGTCGAACACTTGAACGACGTGCGGCGTCTTCAATCGCGACGCCGCCTGCGCTTCGATCTCGAAGCGTCGCCGCGCGTCTTGGCGGTGAAGATGCGCTGCGTGGATGAACTTGATCGCGACCATCGTGCCGAGCGTCGTATGTTCTCCGAGCCAAACGGAGCCCATGCCGCCCGTCCCCACCTTGCGTTGGATGAGGTACTTCCCCGCGACCATCGTTCCAATGCGATCCGATTCGTCGCTCATCGCGCTCCCTCGTTTGCATTCGCGAGTGAGGCGGCGGGAACGGCGGATTTCGGAGGGGCGACGCTTGCGAGTGCAGCGAGCGTGCGTGCGTAGACCGCGAACGAGGTCGCGTCTTCGACGACGGCCCCTTCTTTGATGCGTCCCTTCGCGCGCGCGAGCACGGGAACGCTGCGATCATAGAGGTACGGAGAGCCGTGTCCCGTTCCCATTCCTTTTACGTAGAGCGTGTCGATCAAGCTTCCCCGTCTCGGAAGAAGATAAATGTTTCCGGAGTCGGCGGCGAGACTGTGCTCGAGGAGCTTCCGCATTTCTGGGAGATCGGTGAGAACCCCGCCGAGCTTGCCGTCTTGCAAGAATACCGACCGCAAGAGACCACTCTCGCCAGCGAGCTCGAGGGCGATTGTGCGCCACGCTCTCTCGCGTACTTCGGGATCGAGCTTCTTCGTGTTGTCGGTCAGGTAGACATAAGGATCGGCAACGCCGAGCACGTAGTCGCCAGGCCCGAGCTCTTTGTCGAGCGCCTTTTCGAGGTTCTCCGCGAGGGCGTCCGGAAGGATGCGCGTCGAGATGCGGTCGGGCTCGAGCTCCCAATGCTTGTCACGCGGGAGCGGATTCTTCACGGCAGCTAGCTCGGGCAGACGCATCACGCCGTGATCCGCGGAGAGCACGATCGCGTAGTTGTTCTCGCCGATCTTCGCGTCGAGATCGGTCATGAACTTTCCGAGCGCCGCATCGAGCCGGTAGATCTCGTCCCACGCTTCCCACGAGCTCGGTCCGAACACGTGACCGATGTAGTCGTTGGTCGAGAGCGACACCGAGGCAAAGAGATGCTTCTTTCCTTCGGCGTGCGCCGCTTCGATCGCGCGGCGCGTGAGATCGAGCAGCATCTCGTCGCCCTTCGGGGAGAGGCGCACTCCGAGCCCCTGCGCTTTTTTGAACGAATGCGGAAACGTCGTGCCGACGTTTTCGAGATCGCCTTCACCACGTTGCTTGTCGGGCGACGGCGCATGCGTCTTCACCCAGCCGGGATCGGCGGGGGTCCATGTCGAGAGGTGAATCTTCACGAGCTCGTCTTTCAGCGACCGGGCGACCGAAGGGAAAACGGCGTCACCCGATGGGCCGGTGACGAACTCGTCCTTGTAACGATCGTGCCAAAGGAGAACGTCCGGCTTTTGGCCTCCTCCGAAGAGCGCACCGCGATCCTTGTAAGATGCACTGAAAATCCACGCATCCGGGATTTCTTCACGAATCCGATCGGCGACGGTCTCGGCACGAAGACGTTTCAGCGAAACGCCACCCTGCGATTTCCCCTTTTCAGTCACGACCGACGCTTCGATGTCGGTGAGCACCGTCATCGTCTTGCGCGTGCCGGGATCGATGACCTCGTTTGCGAAGATGCCGTGCTCGGCTGGAATCGCTCCCGTGAAGAGCGAGGCGTGGCCCGGTGCGGTGTCGGTGACGGCGTGATCGAACCGCACGTCTTTCATCCAGGTTCCTTCGCGCCGCAGCCGCGCAAAACCTCCCGTGTCGGGAAGGAGAGGAAAGCGTTCGTCGGCGATCCAAGCTGCAAGCTGATCGACGACGATCGCGATGACGACGAACGGAGGCTTCTCCTTGGGGGGCGCCGCGGTCGTGCTCACGGTCACCGTAGGTGAAATCGGCTTCGGCGTTCCCGTCTCGTTGCCGCCGCAGGCGACGAGCGCGAGGGCAATGATCGCCAAACACTCGCTCTTCAACACGCGCGGGATACTACACACGACCCGTGGTGAACGGATAGGTGTGGCGAAATGGTCACAATGTTCTCGAATTTCCTTCTCTTACGTAACTGACCAAAGTCTTGCTCCGCTCTGCGCGTTGGGTGTAGCTTCGCCGATGCCGTGAGGTGGGGCGTCTTGTGCACGCATTCGCTTCGAGGCGGAGCCGAAGTGGCTCGTGTCGCATCAACCGCGGACCAAGAAGAGGATCATGAGAGCGCGTAACTTAACTACAGCAGCCTTGGCGTTGCTCGGCGTGTCAGGTTTCACCGTCTCTGCGAGCGCGCAGACAGCCGCTCCGCAAGGGGGCTTCGGTATCAATCGTTTCGATCCATCGGAGCGCGGCAGCGAGTGGTTCGTGCAAGACACGCTCGATCTCCGCGGAAACGGTCGGTTCGCGATCGGTCTACCGACGGAATGGTCGTATCGCTCGCTCGTCAACTACGACAGCAAGGGCGACATCCGCGAGTCGATCGTCCGCAACATGATCGTGACGCACCCCGGCTTCAGCGTGGTTCTGTTCGATCGTTTGCGCCTCGGTGCGAGCCTTCCGATTCAGCTCCTTGCTGACGGTCACACGGCTTACATCGACGGTGTCACTTATCTCCCTCCGCAAAATGCGCAGGCCATCGGCGACCTCCGCCTCGGTGCGGATCTCCGCATCGTCGGAAAAGCTCGTGAGCCCTTCACCCTCGCGGTGGGCGCTCAAGTGTACCTCCCGACGGGAGACAAAGACGCGTTCGCCGGCGACGGCAAAGTGCGCGTTCAGCCTCGTATTCAAGCCGCAGGCGAAATCGGCGTGTTCCTGTACTCTGCACGCATCGGTTACCAATACCGCGCACGTGACGAGCTCTATGCGAACAACGGGGCCATCGGCCAAGAGCTCACCTTCGGCGGCGCCGTCGGTCTTCGCGTCGCAGACACGAAGCTCGTCGTCGGACCTGAAGTCTGGGGCAGCACGGTTCTCGCGAACCCGAGCGGTACGGACGACAGCGTTCCTTCGCCCGTCTTCAAGAAGCGTACGACTCCGGTCGAAGGCCTTCTCGGCGCTCACTACACGATCGGCAAAGACGTCCGCGTTGGCGCGGGTATCGGCACCGGTCTCGGTCGCGGCTACGGTTCGCCCGTCGTTCGCGGCGTTGCCAACATCGAGTGGGCACCTGCCTTCGACGACAAGCCCGTCGTGACCGATCGCGATGGCGACGGAATCGAAGACGGCGTCGATGCGTGCCCGGATCAACCCGGCGTGCGCTCGGACGACCCGACGAAGAACGGCTGTCCGGCCGACAAAGACGGCGACACCATTCTCGACGCGGAAGATGCGTGCCCCGAAGTTCCGGGCATCAAGACCGACGATCCGAAGACGAACGGCTGCCCGTCCGACAAGGACCACGACGGCATCTACGACCAGGTCGATGCCTGCGTCGACACCCCCGGCGACAAGTCGGACGATCCGAAGAAGAACGGTTGCCCGAGCGATCGCGACGGCGACGGCGTGATCGACAAGGACGACAAGTGCCCGGATCAGCCCGGCAAGCCTGAACTTCAGGGTTGCCCCGATCCGGACCGTGACAAAGACGGCATCGAGAACGAAAAAGATGCCTGCCCGGACGAGCCAGGAAAGGCCGATACGGATCCGAAGCGCAATGGTTGCCCGAAGGCATTCATCAAGGAAGGGAAGATCAAGATTCTCGACCAGGTGAAGTTCAAGACGGGAAGCGCCGAAATCCAGAAGGCACCCGACAGCGACGCAGTCCTCGAAGCCGTCTCGACGATCCTCAAGGCTCACCCTGAGATCAAAAAGATTCGCGTCGAAGGCCACACCGACAACAAGGGTGTTGCCAAGTCGAACCTCACGCTCTCGAAGAATCGCGCCGCCTCCGTCGTGAAGTGGCTCGTGAAATCGGGCATCGACAAGACGCGTCTCGATTCGGAAGGCTACGGCCAAGATCGTCCGATCGATTCGAACACGACCGAAGAAGGTCGTAAGAACAACCGCCGCGTCGAGTTCAACATCGTCGATGGCGCATCGGCTGGCGCGACGGACGCGCCGAAGACGAACTAAGGTTCGTCGACACACACGCTGAGCGCGCGGTTCATCCGCGAGCAGCGTGACCCCGAAGCGGAGTGCTCGAAAGAGCGCTCCGTTTTCGTTTAAAGCGCACGCAGCAGATGGCGCGTCACGGCTGTCATAGTGCGCGCATCACGCGGGCTCCGACGTCACGACGAAGGAGAAGCGATATGCGAACGCCAAAGAGATGCTCGAGGTCGGAAAATGGCGAAGGACGTTCCCCGTACCGCGCCAACTTCCGGAGAGCCTGCAAAGGTCGCACGAGCCCCGCTCTTTCCGAGGCCTTCGCTCAGCGTCGTCCCCGTCAGCGGAGGGGCGACCATGGGCTTCGCCGGCTCGTGGATGTAGCTGTTTGCGGGCCGATGTGCCGATGTAGGCAGACGCGCGGTCTCATGGTTTTCCAGTCCGGAATGGGCGTGTTAGCATCGCTCGCTTCCCATGGTGGACAAGCCCAAACCTACTCAGGCACGCCCCGCTCCCGTCGTTCGCGAGACCGAGCCCAGATTCGCTCAAACCGTTGCTGCTCCTTCGTTGGAACTGAGTGTTCAACGAGAGGCGGGCCAGCCGACGACGATCACGAAGGTGCTCGATGGGGACTATTTCCGCATCGGCTCGAATCCTTCGAACGACATCGTGCTCGAGGATTCAGGCGTTTCGCGCTTCCACTGCAAGCTTCTCCGCGACGAGCGCGGCTGGCGCATCCAGGATGCGGGGTCGAAGAACGGCACGTGGATTTCGCGCGTGCGAGTGAGGGACGCAGACCTCGTTTCTCCCGAGACGCGCCTCGAGATCGGCGACTCGCTCATCGTCATCCGCGAGCACCGCTCGACACGTCACCTCGAGCTCCTCAACGTGCCGAGCTTCGGCGAGCTCTATGGAGCTTCGGTCGCCATGCGAAGGCTCTTCGCGACGCTCGATCGCATTTCTCGCTCGGAGACGAACGTGCTCATCGAAGGTGAGGGCGGGACGGGCAAAGAGCTCGCAGCGACGGAGATCGTGCGGCGCGGCCCTCGGGCAACGCAGCCGTTCGTCATCGTCGATTGCGCGGGAACGGCGCCGACCCTTCTCGAGGCCGAGCTTTTCGGAATCGCAAAAGGCGCAATGCCCGGCGTCGAGCAAGATCGTATCGGCGCGTTCGAGTCCGCCAACGGCGGTACGGTGTTTCTCGACGAGGTTGGGGCGTTGCCCCTCGAGCTCCAGCCGAAGATCCTTCGCGCCATCGAGTCGAAAGAAATTCGACGCGTCGGGGAGAACGCGGGTCGCAAGCTCGACGTACGCGTGATCGCGGCGACGCAGCGCGATCTCGAGCGCCAAGTGAATCTCGGGCGCTTCCGCGAAGATCTCTTTCACAAGCTCTCCGTCGTCTCCGTCCGCGTGCCGCCACTTCGCGGCCGCACCGAAGATCTCGAAGTGCTCATCAACGTGTTTCTCGATCTCTTGAACGCAGTCTCGATGAAGCACCTCTTCACGAAAGACGTGCTCAAGGAGATCAGCGCATATCAGTGGCCCGGCAACGTGCGTGAGCTCCGCAACTACGTCGAACGCACCGTGGCTCTCGGGGATGCCAAGCAGGCAACGACCGCCGCACCTCCCGCGGACGACGGCGTCGACATCGGCCCCATCAATCTCGGATTGTCCTTTCGCGCAGCGAAAGAAAGCGTCATTGCGAAGTTCGAGCGGAGCTACCTCACGACACTTCTCGAGTGGTCGAACGGAAACGTGAGTCGTGCGGCGCGCAAAGCGGCGATGGATCGCATGAACCTGCATCGCCTCGTTCAGCGCTACGGCATCAAGGGCTCACGCTCGCTCAAGGACGACTGAAGATGCGCGCGCGCGCTTCATCTAGGCTCGCGTCCGGCCCGAGTTGGCTCGCGTCGGGCGCGTGTTTCACGCTGGTCGTCGCTTCGAGCACGGTCGCACGCGCGCAGTCGACCTATCCCGACAACTCCTATGGCCCGCGTTCCGGCGTCGACCGCGCAGCAACGCCCTCCGCTGGATCACCGGGTGCTGCGTCCGCACCACCTTCCGCGATTCCGCAACCTACGCTTCCGAAACCGCGCCCCGCCGCCGCCCCGCCGAGTACATCGTCCCCGACGAGCGCTTCCGAGGGCGATGGCGCCACGGACGAAGCGGACCTTGCGGAAGTACTCGCTCCTTCGCTTCGCGCACGCGTCACATGGGCTCGAAAAAATCTTCACGCGCGCGAGGGTACGATCTCCGTTTCCGTCACCGACAGCTGGGGAAGGCCCGTTCAAGGCGCTTCTCTCGTCGTCCTCACGGAGGGCGTGAAGACGACGGAAGTGCTCGCCAAAGGTCCGGGTGAATCGTGGATCTCGGTTCATTGGGAACCCGAGGTCGAGGAGATTGCGATCGAGGCGAGCCGAGGAGCCTCGAAGATCACTCTGCCGCCTTTGCCGATCGTCGAGCCCGACAGAGATCTCGAACAGAGCGGCGCAGAGTGCTCGATCGCGCCGGGCTTCGGCTTCGTGAACGATGGTCTCGATCAACGCGGCGTCAGTGTCAGCGTCGGATGCGGATACCGCTTCGCGATGGGGAAAGCCGCGCTCGCCGTCGGGCCAGAAGTCGGTGTCGAAGGATTCCCCTCACTCACACTCGATTTTCGCGGTCGCTCGTACGAGATCTCGCAAACGAACCTCGTCTTCGCCTTGCCGATCTCGTATCGCTTTTTGCCGCACACGCGCGGCATCGTTCCCTACTTCTCTCTCGTGCCCCTGCTCCTCGTGCAGATGGCCGAGCGCACCGAAACGAACGAGGGTGACGAGCAAGCGCTCTCGTTCGCCAAGCACAAGAGAACGACGCCGCTCTTCGGTCTCGCCGCGAAAATCGGAACACAGGTGCGCATCGGCCCCGGCGGATTCTTCTTCGAGCTTGGTTATCGCGGCGTGGCGCGCAATCCGAGTGACCCGAGCATCGCGCGTGCGACGGGCGTGCTTTTCGATCTCGGGTATCGCGTTCAGTTCTAGAGCGCCTGGGAGCCCGCGAGCTCTTCTAGGAGGCGTCGGCGGTACCCCTGCGATCTGCAACGTCGATCGAATCTTTGCGAAAACGGATGAAGGCTTTTCGCTCTCTCTACGTCCAACATCGACACCTTCGGAGAAAAATCATGCAACGAGCTTATTTGCGGCGCGCGGTGCGTTCGATCATCGCGGGAGTTCTCGTCATCGGCTGCTCGAGCGGCACCGATTCTTCTGCAACTGGACCGGGCGGATCGGCAGGCAATCCTCCTGGGCAAACGGGAACGACGACGAAGGCCTCGTGCACGATCACGGCGACGGGCGCATTGACGGCAACGCACACATGCCAGGCTATCGTCGCGTACTACGAGGGCAAGATGTCCGTCGCGATCGTCGACACGCAAGACGACCAAAGCAGAATCGAGTTCAACTTTGCGGTCGCGATCTCGTCGCAACATTCGCTGTCACCAGGTACCTACGATTCCTCGAGCGCCGAGCAGCTTGCTGGCTACGCGAAGCAAGATGACGACGACGCGGGATTGAGGACGTGGACGTCTGCCGCTCAGAATGGCAACGACGTTCGCGGTGCACTCAAGCTCACGATCACTTCGGTCGGCGCCGAAAAAAATATGTATTACGGCGGCACGGTCGGAACGATCGACGCGACCCTTCCCGACACGGCGGGGAGTGCGCCGGATGTTCGAGCTCACGTGAGCTTTGTCAGCATCGGAACCTGAGAGCCCAGGGAGTCTTGCTCCCACTTGACATCCGACGCAGTCTCAATAAAGTCGCGCTTCCCTTTCGGGGCGGTAGCTCAGTTGGGAG